>NZ_JAKKRH010000002.1:0-215942 GCF_025654465.1 Shewanella sp. SM101 | reverse complement strand
GCCCAAATCATTGCATCCATGGGTAATTTACGCCGTCTTAGCGTCGCAACGCCCTGAGAGTCTAAACAGGATTGAATTAACTCGGGTTCTAACACATCAGCTAAGCAGGTGAATTCGGTTAGGCGGGTAATATGAGTGCGCGCGAGAGCTTCTGAGAGTTGCATAAAAAAATCCGATGACATGAGGTCATCGGATTTTGATCTTTTCAGCGAGATCGTCAAGCAATCTGTCTTAACTGATCGGCATTAGGCCCTTAGGCCGCTTAATGTTCATTCAAACTGAATCAGAACTACTTAGTGTCAGGCTTAGGTGGATAATTTGCCATTACACTGCCCACTGCTTGATTGATGATCTGTACTCTTTCTTCTGGGGTATTTTTGTCGCGAATGGTATCGGCAACAGAACCACGCCAGATCAGTTTAGTGGTTTTATTATCAACCAAATCAATAATCAGGGTGCCAACTTCATATTCTCTTACTGTGGTTTGGGTCTGCATATTGCCGCCCCAACCCCATCCTGGACCATAGTATGGGTTGTAGCCAAAATTACTATTGAAGGTATCAACATTAATCTTCTTATCAACTTTGGTCAGATAATTAACAAGTACATCAGCATCTTTTGCATCAACTAATGTCATCCCCTTACTCGCTAACTGGCTATTCACCGCTTCTCTGACCCGTTGGTCCATCAAGCCATCCAAATGATATCCAGCAGAATCCGTTTTCTGAGCAACCCAAGCATAGGTTTTATATTGAGTAAAATTGGCGCTAGGATCAAAATCCCAACCTGACTTCATCGAACTACAGGCACTGAGTGCCAACACAGCTAATGCTACAAAAATATTTTTCATCTTAATTTCCTCAGATGTTCAAACTGAACAAAGACAAGTATCAGAGATATGAATTTAGCTTACAGAGCAATCATCTGATCTACAACTCAATTGATTAAAAAGCAGCAACTCATTCAGCTTGACTTCAGCAAAACCAAAGATGATAATGATTATCAATTGAGATTTTAAAGGGTGATGAAATGTACTGGTTTATTAGCGCGTTTTTGGTAGCAACAGCTATTTTTTTCCTTGCGCCAGAAAAAATCTCACTCGAGGCCAATAACGCCAAGATAAAACGTCACTTGCCTACCAGTTTACTGATATTACCCCTCCTAGTGCTTGGCTGGTTGGTTATTGATACCATTGCTAATGGCACTAACTATGCCACAGTCGCCGCATTCGGCTTTGTGACCACCGCTTGCTTGATTGCGTTACCTAAACTGCATAAATTTATTATGCCAAGCGCCTTAGTGACCGCAGTAGCACTGGTCGTCATGGTCTTGATGCGTATAAATTAAAACGGCTGATAACGCTCCCTTTTTCAAAAATATGCTTACTTCCCTGCAAAGAGTTAGCATTTTGTATTGGCCACTTAAGGAGAATCCTCAAGTGGTCTTTTTTTACCTCCCAGAACCTCTGCAAATTTGATAAACTGAGTCGGTATAAGTCACCTTCTAATATCAATGAATGAAACCGATGAAAGCAGATCCTAATGTATCCTTAGTGTACAGTACCGACAAAGGTCGTATAAATGCAGAGCCCGTCACTAAAGCGATTCCTGAATCCGACGGTATAGTCAGGATCCATAGAGACAGTAAGGGCCGCAAAGGCAAAGGCGTTTCGATTATCTCAGGCCTAGGTCTCGATGAAACCGCGTTAAAAGCAATGGCTCAAACCCTTAAAAAACAATGTGGTTGTGGTGGCACGGTTAAAGATTTCACTATTGAGGTCCAAACCGATAACCGCGAGCAATTAAAGCTATTGCTTGAGAAGCAGAACTACAAAGTTAAATTAGCTGGCGGTTAATCTCGCCCGACTTAGCAATATAGCAGCAAGCTAGATCAACTTAGCCACATCAAACGGAGTAGTTTAATGGAGAGTTTGCAGAACCATTTCTTAATTGCGATGCCCTCACTACACGGTACGTTTTTTGAACGCTCAGTCATTTATATCTGTGAACATGATGCCAAAGGCGCCATGGGGCTGGTGATCAATAAACCGCTCGATATCGAAGTTAATTCGCTATTAGAACAAATGGATTTGCCGGCAGAGCAAGTCTCCGCGGATTTAGTACTCAATGACAATGTCATGATGGGCGGTCCCGTCTCCCAAGATCGCGGCTTTGTGCTGCATACCTCTCAGCCCTATTGGGCCAATAGCACAGATCTGGGTTGTGGTTTAATGCTAACCACTTCACGTGATGTGTTAACCGCGATTGGAAGCAACAGATCGCCCGAGAAGTTTCTCGTCGCATTAGGTTATGCAGGGTGGAGTAAAGATCAGCTCGAACAAGAGCTTGCCGATAATTCTTGGCTCACTATTCCAGCAACGAATGCGCTCTTGTTTGACATTAAACACGAAGACCGTTGGCCACAGGCCAGCCGTGCTCTCGGATTTGATGCTTGGCAAGTTTCAGCTCAAGCGGGTCACGCTTAAGCCTATTTATTAATATAAGTCAGCACACTATGAATTCGAAAACCGTATTAGGCTTTGATTTTGGCACTAAGAGCATTGGTGTCGCTATAGGCCAAGAAATCACCGCTAGCGCCACGCCATTGTTGTCAATTAAAGCCGTCGATGGGATCCCAAATTGGGATCAGATAGGCGACTTAATCAAAGAGTGGCAACCTGACTTAGTCGTCGTTGGTCTGCCTTTAAATATGGATGGCACAGAGCAAGATATGACCCACAGGGCGCGTAAATTTGCTAATCGCATCAATGCTAAGTTCAAAGTCAAAATAGCCACTCAAGATGAGCGATTAACTACCACTGATGCTAAGGCCAGATTATTTGAATTGGGCGGGTTTAAGGCACTGACCAAAGGTCAAGTCGATGCGGTGTCTGCAGTCCTTATCATCGAAAGCTACTTCGAAAATAACTTCAGCAAGTAATGCCACAATAAATAAAACCACAACAAAAATAAAAGGATAAGTTACCTTATCCTTTTAGTTGATGTTTAACCCGATAAATTACCGGATCAAAAATGTGGCTTCACTAAGTTGGCCATCATAGTAATGTGTGCATCATCATCGTTTAGTGCAGCAATGTAGCGGAACTTCTCACCACCCGCCTCGGCAAAGAGATGACCATTCTCACCAACAATTTCTTCCAGCGTTTCTAAACAATCGGCGCTAAAAGCAGGACAAACGATAGCAATATCACGCACGCCTTGTTGCGGCAACGCTTTCAAAGTCGCATCGGTATAAGGTTGTAGCCATTTGGCTTTACCGAAACGCGATTGAAATGTCATCACAAACTCATCTTTACCTAACCCAAGCTTTTCGGTAACCAGTCGAGTCGTTTTCATGCAGAAGCAGTAATACGGATCGCCTAAATGCAAATTACGCTCAGGCATACCATGGTAAGACAACACCAATTTTTGCGGTTTACCATGGGCTTCAAAATCAGCCGTGATCGAATTAGCTAACGCGTTAATAAAGTCAGCATTGTCATGATAAGTATTAATAAAATGCAGTGCTGGAATATAGCGCCACTTGGACAACTCAGCAGCAATCGCATCAAATGCAGAACCTGTGGTTGGGGCCGCATATTGGGGATATAAAGGTAACACGACGATTTTATCTATGCCATTTTGATGCATATTCTGCAAGGTGCTAGCAACCGACGGACAGCCATAACGCATTGCTAAATGGACAGAGACATCGTAGTTATCAGCTTTAAGCTTATCCGCTAACTTTGCGGTTTGACGCAAACTAATGTCCATCAACGGAGAACCTGCCGCAGTCCATACCTTTTGGTATAACGCTGCCGATTTTGCAGGCCGTACCCTCAAAATAATCCCGTGTAAAATCAACATCCATACTAGCTTAGGGATCTCGACGACTCGGGGATCCGCTAAAAACTCTGCAAGATAACGTCTAACAGCAGATGCTGTGGGTTCATCTGGAGTGCCTAAATTCAACAACAACACGCCTACTTTGCCGCGCTGCCCGTGTCCAACTTCTTTGGATAAGCCTGAAAATTTAGCCAAAACAGCCTCTTAATTAATAAATATTCGTAATATTAAAGTACAGATTCTATCGCTTGCTTAAGCTCTTCACTATCTGGCTTCACTTTAGAATTGAACTGTTGCACAACCGCACCATCACCGCTGACGACATACTTATAAAAATTCCACTTAGGCGCACCGGTTTTTTCGGCTAAGTATTTGAAGACACTATTAGCGTCACTACCACGTACTGGCGATGTCGACAGCATAGTAAAGGTGACACCGTAATTGATGTAACACACCTTAGCCGTATCTTTCTCATCATTTTCTTCTTGGAAAAAATCATCCGATGGGAAACCAATGACCACTAAGCCTTTATCTTTGTAGTTTTCATGCAATGTTTCGAGCGCTTTAAACTGCGGGGTGTAACCACAGTTACTGGCCGTGTTAACAATCAACACTGGTTTTCCCTGAGTCAATTCGCACAGATTAACCGTCTCTTCAGAATGTAATTTTCGTACTTCGAGGTTCAGATACTCCGGACAAGTGACCGCCATAGCGCCAACACTCATCAAGCTCGCTGTCATAGCGAATATCATGGGTAATTTTTTCATTGCTTTCTCCTTTACCAGTACATTACGCAAACGCACTAGGTAAAGATCATATTGAATTAAAAAATAAAAGCTATGGATAATGGCAACATAGCGATGAAGTAGAACCGATTGAGCTGAACGAAAATCTAATACACAAACAAAAAGCAGCCCATAAAGAGCTGCTTAATCCAGAATCTGACTATCGCGTTAGTCCATGTCTAAGGTGACACCTTCCATAAAACCTGAGCCCGTGGATTCTTTATTCTGCAATTTAATCATCAAACGTAAATCGTTTGGTGAATCAGCATGGTGCAGCGCATCGGCGTAACTAATCTCGCCATCGACATAAAGTTTCAGCAAGGCCTGATCAAACGTCTGCATGCCCTGCTCGTTGGATTTTGCCATGGTTTCTTTTAGCAAATGCAGCTCGTTCTTAGCAATTAAACTCGCCACCCTTGGGGTGTTAATCAAGACTTCAATCGCGGCGCGACGCCCTGTGCCATCGACTTTCGGTATCAATTGTTGAGCTACAATACCGCGTAAATTCAATGATAAATCGAACAATAACTGTTGATGCTTACTCTCAGGCACGAGATGCATAATCCGGTCTAACGCTTGGTTGGCGTTGTTGGCATGCAAGGTTGCCATACAAAGGTGACCCGTTTCAGCAAATGACAGCGCAAACTCCATCGTCTCTTGGGTACGTATTTCACCAATCAAGATCACATCGGGAGCTTGGCGAAGGGAGCTTTTTAGCGCCGCATCGAAAGATTCAGTATCTATGCCCACTTCACGCTGGGTGATAATGCTTTTTCTGTGGTCATGAACGAATTCAACCGGGTCTTCAATAGTCAAAATATGCCCACGGGCATGACCATTGCGATAACCCACCAAGGCCGCCAAGGACGTTGACTTACCCGTTCCCGTTCCGCCTACCATAATGATGAGGCCACGTTTGCTCATCACCAGATCTTTTAGAATAGGCGGCAATTTTAAATCATCGACATCAGGGATTTTAGTCTCAATACGGCGCATCACACAGCCAGGCGATTCACGCTGCCAAAAAGCGCTCACCCGAAAACGACCTAAATCCTTTGCCGCAAAAGCGAAATTACACTCACGAGTGGAATGAAACTCTTGCTTCTGAGCCTCAGTCATTAACGACTCAACAAAATCCAGTGATTGTGCTGGTGTAAACGCACTTTCTGCCAATGGACGCAATTCACCGTCAATCTTGGCACTCGGCGGAAAACCCGCTGTGATGAACAAGTCGGAGGCTTTACGCTCAACGATCACTTTTAAAAACGGAAGAACATCCATCATAAATCCTTAAAATGTCGCTTGTTTATTCGAACTTTTCGCCATTGCATCTTCACGAGTGATAAGACCGCGATTGACTAAGTTCTGTAAACATTGCTCTAAGGTCTGCATTCCATGGGCCATACCTGTTTGAATTGCCGAATACATTTGCGCCACTTTGTCTTCACGAATTAAGTTGCGGATAGCGGGCGTGCCCATCATGATTTCATGGGCGGCGACACGGCCTCCTCCCACCTTTTTAATCAGGGTTTGCGAAATAACCGCTTGCAGCGATTCAGACAACATAGTGCGCACCATGTCTTTTTCACCAGCGGGGAATACGTCGACCACACGGTCAATCGTTTTCGCGGCAGAGGTGGTATGCAAGGTACCAAACACTAAGTGGCCTGTTTCAGCGGCGGTCATCGCCAAACGAATGGTCTCAAGGTCACGCATCTCACCGACTAAAATCACGTCTGGGTCTTCACGCAGTGCGCTTCTAAGCGCCGCATTAAAGCTGTGGGTATGGCGATGAACTTCACGTTGGTTAATCAAACATTGCTTATTTTGGTGAACGAATTCGATAGGATCTTCAATGGTTAAGATATGATCATGTCGATTTTCATTCACGTAATCCACCATGGCGGCAAGTGTGGTACTCTTACCCGACCCCGTAGGTCCAGTCACTAGGACTAATCCGCGAGGGAAACTGGCAATTTTTTTAAAAATTTCCGGCGCACCTAATTGCTCAAGTGACAAAATGTCACTTGGAATGGTACGAAACACAGCCGCTGCACCACGGGATTGATTGAATGCGTTAACACGAAAGCGTGCAAGATTAGGGACTTCGAACGAGAAATCGATTTCTAAATGTTCTTCGTAGTCCTTGCGCTGCTTATCATTCATTATGTCGTACACTAAGCTGTGTACACCTTGATGATCGAGCGCGGGCAGGTTAATTTTTCTCACTTCACCGTCAACACGGATCATGGGAGATATCCCTGCAGAAAGGTGTAGATCCGAGGCTTTGTGTTTTACACTAAATGCCAATAACTCAGTGATTTCCATCGTTTGGGATATCCTTGCAACTAGATAATTACATCATGACAACAATAGCAGACAGACTCGCAATCGCCCAGCGCAGGATCACACAAGCAGCGCAAAAATGTGCCCGCCACCCCAGCAGTATTCGCTTACTTGCCGTCAGCAAGACTAAACCTATTGAAGACATTATAGCAGCCTACCAAGCGGGTCAGCGTTGCTTTGGCGAAAACTATGTCCAAGAAGGCGCTGAAAAAATTACTGCGCTCAAGGGGGATTTCCCGGACATAGAATGGCATTTTATCGGCCCACTCCAATCCAATAAAACCAGCATAGTCGCCCAGCATTTCGATTGGATGCATACCCTCTCACGCGACAAAATTGCCCTACGTCTCAATGAGCAACGTCCGGCCGAATTGGCGCCATTAAACGTCTGTATTCAAATTAATATCAGTGCTGAAGACACAAAATCTGGCATAGATGCGGCTCAAATGCTGCCACAGGCCGAACTGATAGCTCAGCTACCTAACTTAGCACTGAGGGGCCTAATGGCAATTCCAACGGCTACCGCAGATACAGAGTTACAGCTTAAAGAGTTTTCCATATTAAACATTCTATTTCAAGAACTTAAATCGCATTATCCCGCTGTAGATACGCTTTCAATGGGGATGAGTAATGACCTAGATACAGCGATTAGCAGCGGTTCAACTATGGTGCGTATTGGCAGTGCCATTTTTGGTGAGCGCAATTACACTGCGTAAAATCCACTTTAGGCATTTAGTTAGAGGTCAGTTTAACCTTGTTTTTAGCACTTTATGCCCAAATACTGTATTTAAGAACACCGAACATTAACGATTTAAGAGCAATTAGCGAGAGTCGATAATCAGGCTCTGTCATTCAAATGACTAACCGTTTTATCATCTTAATTTAAGGTGAATATGTTACAAGTCAACGGTTAACACACTGAAGAGAATCAAATGGATCAACAGAAAATCTGCTTTATCGGTGCCGGCAATATGACGCGCAGCATCATCAGTGGCTTAGTCAATAGCGGCTATCCAGCTCAACTCATCCAAGCGACTAATCCCAGCCAAGGTAAACTCGATGCACTAAAAGACGATTTTGGGATTTTGGTTTCTCAGGATAATTTAGCCGCGGCGCAAGCTGCCGATGTCATAGTACTTTCGGTAAAGCCACAATTGATGCAACAAGTTTGTGAAGCATTACAGACAGTCGAGCTGTCGAATAAGTTAGTCATCACTATCGCTGCGGGCATTAAAGCAAAGCGATATATCGACTATCTGGCACAAGACATCAAGCTTATCCGCGCTATGCCAAATACGCCGATGCAAATTAGTGTTGGTATGACTGGCCTCTATGCGCCTCAAAGCATTACCACCGAGCAGAAAGCCATTTGCGATCGTTTGATGTCAAGCGGCGGCGAAATTGTGTGGGTAAATGAAGAGTCAGATTTAGATCAAGTGATTGCATTATCGGGCAGTTCACCGGCTTATTTCTTTTTGCTAATGGAGTCTATGATAGATGCAGGCAAAGAAATGGGAATGGATGAAACAAAAGCCAGAAGTTTAGTGCAGCAAGCTGCGCTTGGCGCTGCTATGATGGCAAAGCAAAACCCACAACTGACCTTAGGTAATTTAAGGGAGAATGTTACTTCAAAGGGCGGCACCACCGCACAGGCGCTGGCGACATTTGAAGCTGCGGATATGCGCGGCTTAGTAAAAAAAGCCATGGAAAACTGTATTAATCGTGCGGAAGAAATGGCTAAAACATTTTGATCCACTAACACGTTTTTATATCGAACTTTAATAGGTAGAAATCTCGATGAATGCATTTACCTTTTTAATCACCACTCTATTCGATCTCTATTTGATGGTGGTGATTTTGCGGATTTGGTTACAACTGGCAAGGGCTGATTTTTACAATCCTTTTAGCCAATTTATTGTTAAAGCAACTCACCCGCTCATCGCACCAATGCGCCGTATTTTGCCTTCCTTAGGGCGATTTGATACCGCATCTTTCGTCCTCGCATTATTGGTTGTGATAGCCAAGCTGCTACTAATTAGCCTCATTGCGGGCGGTGGCATAGACATACTGTTATTTTTGCTGTTTGCCGTTGTATCTGTGGTCAAAAAAGCAGGGGTACTTCTATTTTGGATGCTATTAATACGCGCAATCTTAAGCTGGTTTAACCAAGGCTATAATCCAATTGTAATGATTATGGGTCAGTTAACTGAACCCGTATTAGCACCAATACGTCGTATCATACCGCCAATTGGTGGTTTAGATTTATCCGTAATGCTGGTCATTATTGGTATGAATTTCCTCAATATGTTACTTGCTCAATATATCCCTTATTGGGCAGTGATCTAATGAGTGCAGTGACTTTGCAGCAAGGTGACTTGCTGCTCAATCTCTACATTCAGCCTAAGGCCAGCCGAGATCAAATTGTAGGATTGCACGGTGATGAGCTAAAAGTAGCCATCACTGCGCCCCCGATAGATGGCAAAGCGAATGCCCATTTAAGCAAGTACTTAGCAAAAGCTTTTAAAGTGCCAAAGAGCGACATTCACATAATAAAAGGTGAACTTGGCCGACATAAACAAATCCGCATTATTGACCCTAAGATCATCCCAAGTGTCATTACTGAACCGATGGGGCAAGATAGTGAAAAGTAATTCAGTTGAAAGATCAATCAGTTAAAGAATCGTACAACTGAAAACGAATTAATCCTTTGAATGCTATTAATTTATTAGAAAAAATAGTCACAGCGGCCCTATAATCCAACATTCCCTAATATGAGGTATCCCATCATGTTCCGTAATCTTCTCGCTGTATTAGCCCTCACGGCCAGCCTTTGCGGTGTTGCAAATGCCGAGCAAAAAGAAACTGTCGGCAATTTTGATATTCATTACATGGCACTTGGCAGTACATTTTTAACGCCTAGCATAGCCAAATCCTATGGCATTAAGCGCAGTAACTACACTGGCATCATCAATATTGCCGTATTAGATATTAGCGAAGCGAATAAGCCCGCAGTACCCGTTGAAATTACTGGAGTTGCTAATAATTTGTTAGATGCGCGAATCAATCTAACGTTTAAAGAGATCCGCGAAGGTGATGCGATTTATTACATTGCCGAAGTGCCCTACCGCGATGATCAGGAAATCAACTTCAATATCGCAATTAAATATGGTAATCAACTGAACACGAACTTACAGTTCAAGCAAAAATTCTACGTTGAATAAACCTATTTTATACCTTTGTTGGCGTTGCTTTCCTGTAGCGCCAACCCCTTTCCCTGTCCTTTACTATTGAGCTTGGGTATCATAGTGCCAACGCACGTCGCCCCATTTATGATAGGTATTCCATGCAACAAATCGTCCTCGCCAGCGGTAATAAAGGCAAACTCGCCGAATTCGATCAAATGCTCGCAAGCTACGGTGTCACTGTACTGCCGCAGAGCCAGTTTAATGTCAGCGAAGTAGCAGAAACGGGTACCACTTTTGTAGAGAATGCCATTATCAAAGCAAGGCATGCCGCCGAAATCACCGGACTTGCGGCCATTGCCGATGATTCGGGTTTAGAAGTGGATTTACTCCAAGGCGCTCCAGGCATTTATTCAGCACGTTACGCGGGCGAAAATGCCAAAGATCAAGACAACGTATTGAAACTACTTGAGACATTAAAAGACCAGCCTGCACCTCGCAGTGCGCGATTCCAATGCGTACTGGTGTATATGCGCCACGCGAAAGATCCAACCCCAATTATTTGCCAAGCCGCATGGGAAGGCCAAATCGACTTTAACCAACGTGGCACCAATGGCCATGGTTACGATCCGATTTTTATCCCTGAAAATTATCAATGTAGCGCGGCACAGCTGAGCAGCAACGAGAAAAATGCCTTAAGCCATCGTGGTAAAGCCCTAGTGCAACTCATCGCCGCCATGCAAGCCCAAGGCGTGTTAACTGGCGGGAATGCACAATAATGTCGTCAACTGCCGTGACTACTGCAATGAAGCTCGAACTGCCACCACTCAGTCTGTATATCCATATTCCCTGGTGCGTACAAAAGTGTCCCTATTGTGACTTTAATTCCCATGGCCAAAATGGCGAACTGCCACAAGAGGCTTATGTTGATGCGCTATTGGAAGACTTGCGCCAAGATTTACATCTCGTCCAAGGGCGGCAGATCCATACCATCTTTATCGGTGGCGGCACGCCATCCTTATTCGATGCTTTGCAAATCAAACGCATACTCGATGGTGCCAATGCGCTAATCCCCTTTAGTGACAATATCGAAATCACTATGGAAGCCAATCCTGGTACTTTAGAGCACGATGACTTTAGTGCCTATCGTGCAGCGGGCGTCACTCGTTTATCTATTGGTGTGCAGAGCTTTTCTAAGGATAAACTCAACTTACTCGGACGTATTCACGATCAAAACGAGGCACAAGTCGCCGCTCAAAAAGCCAGCCAAGCGGGATACTTGAGTTTTAACCTCGATTTAATGCATGGATTACCCAACCAAAGTTTTGCTGAAGCTATGGCCGATATCGACACGGCAGCGGCGCTTAACCCGCCACACCTATCTTGGTATCAGTTAACAATTGAGCCCAACACCCTATTCCACTCAAAACCGCCGCAGCTGCCCGATGACGAAGCGCTCTGGCATATCTATGAGCAAGGTCAACAAAAGCTGGCCGCATTAGGGTATGAGCAATACGAAATATCTGCCTACGCAAAACCTGGTTACCAATGTAGGCACAATCTCAACTACTGGCAGTTTGGTGATTATCTAGGCATAGGCTGTGGCGCCCACGGCAAAGTGACGCTGCCAGAAGAAAACCGCATCATACGCACGGTAAAAATTAAACATCCTAAGGGATATCTGAGTGCCCACAACTACACCTTCGAATCGATTGAAGTTGCAGAGGAAGACCGCGCGCTCGAATATTTAATGAATCGCCTGCGTCTGATGATACCTATTCCTAAGCAAGAATTTGAACTGCGCACAGGACAACACAGAGACACATTGACCGAAGGAATGGAAAAGGCCAAACAACGCGGTTTACTCACAGAATCCGCTGAACATTGGCAATTAACCAGTAAAGGTCATATGTTTGTTAATGATTTACTGACACAATTTTGCTGAGTTAGCCGTTAAAATATCTATATAAATAATGTGTTAGTAACTAACAGTACAGTTTAACACTATTACTGCTAACACATTTTCTAACACTAATATCCATACATTCTTGTTCCGCTTCTTTAGTATTGATGCAAATCAATCTAGGAAGCCTGATCATGCCAATAAAAACTAAAATCAGCTTAGTCGCACTGACCCTTTCAGCTCTACTGACCATTCCCGCGTATGCAGCATCAACTGCGCCAGCCTTACACAGTGCAAGCGAACCTGTGAATGCAATAGCACAAACCGAGTCAGAAAAAGCCAATGCTCTGTTCGAAACCATCTTCATGGAAAACATCATGGCGAGCCCCATTTCGCAGACCTATATGGGGATCAAGCAAGACTATGATAAATGGGATGAACTGGGTGATGCCGCTGATGATAAAACCCTAGTTCGCACAAAAAAACAACTGGAGCGGGTCAATCAGATTGATGCGGCCAAACTCGATCCACAAACAAACCTTAGCCTTACGTTACTGCAGCAAAATCTGCAAAATGACATCGAAGATGACCAATGGCGCTATCATAATTATCCTGTAAATCAAATGTATGGCGGCCACTCTATGATCGCCTCCTTCTTGATTAACCAACATCAAATCACAGATGTCAGCGATGCCAAGGCCTATATCAGCCGCTTGAATGGCGTGCCAAAACGCTTAAATCAACTACAGACAGTATTAGCCGTTCGCGCAGACAAAGGCATTATCGCGCCTAAGTTTGTATTCGCTTATGTGATTTCAGACAGCCAAAACATCATCAAAGGTGCGCCTTTTGATAAGGGCGACGACAGCGCGCTACTCGCAGATTTTCGCCGTAAAGTGAACGCACTAGCGATTCAAGAAACGGAAAAGCAAGCACTGATTCAACAGGCTGAGCAAGCACTAGTGACCCAAGTCGAGCCCGCCTATAACAAGCTCATCAGTTACATCAAAACCTTAGCAACCAGAGCTGACGACCGCGATGGTGCGTGGAAACTCCCTAATGGCGCGGCCTTTTACAATAATGCTTTGGCCCGCACTACCACCACAAATATGACCGCCGATCAAATCCATGACTTAGGCCTTTCTGAGGTGGAACGTATCCATAATGAAATGCGCGCCATTATGAAGAAGGTCAATTTTAAAGGCGATTTACAGCAATTCTTTAGCTTCATGCGTGACGATCCCCAGTTCTACTACCCCAATACCGCCGAAGGTAAAGCCGCCTATTTAGCTGAGGCGACTAAGTTCATCGACAATATGAAGTCGCGCTTGGATGAAGTGTTCAAAGTAAAACCTAAGGCCACCATGATAGTGAAACAGGTTGAAGCCTTTAGGGAAAAATCCGCGGGTAAAGCCTTCTATGAACAACCGGCACCGGATGGTTCGCGTCCAGGTAGCTACTATGCAAACCTATATGACATGAAAGCCATGCCAAAATACCAAATGGAGGCGCTGGCCTACCACGAAGGTATTCCGGGTCACCATATGCAGATAGCCATTTCCCAAGAACTGCAAAATATTCCTAAGTTCCGTAAGTTTGGGGGCTATACCGCGTATATTGAGGGCTGGGGTTTATATAGCGAATCTTTCCCAAAAGAAATGGGACTCTACGCCGATCCTTACTCTGACTTTGGTCGCCTAGCAATGGAGTTGTGGCGTGCCTGTCGCTTAGTCGTTGATACTGGTATCCACGCTAAAAAGTGGACCCGCGAGCAAGGCATTGCCTATTACGTGGACAATACGCCAAATGCTAAATCAGATGCGGTGAAAATGGTTGAACGCCATATCGTTATGCCATCGCAAGCGACAGCTTATAAAGTAGGTATGATTAAACTACTAGAGCTAAGACATAAAGCAGAGCAACAGCTTGGCAGTCAATTTGATATCCGCGACTTCCATACGCTAGTACTTGCTAACGGCGCATTGCCACTGGATGTGTTAGAACAACAAGTCGATCTCTGGATCGCCAGTAAGAAGAAGGCCTAATACCCTAATGTTTTAATGCCTTAATGCTGAGTCGTGAAGCATTGTTAACCTGCTTCACGTATAGCTACGCCCAATAAAAAAGCCACTCGAAAGTGGCTTTTTTATTGGTACCATTATCCCGTTAGATAACAGAACCCTTCTCACTGTGGGTCACTATATTTGTTGTATTAATTTATGCTTTAGCACTCGCCTTCACACACTTAACACACAGTTGCGACTTTAGGGTACAGAGAAACAAAACGCTTGCCCAAGGCTGCACAAACCATCAATAAAAAATTACCTCAGCGATAAGGCTGAGGTAAACCAAAAACTAGGATGATGGTTTAAAGAGCCAACATTGTTTTAGTTCTCAAACTTCTGTTGGCTGTGATCCAAAACTGCATTAATGCCGACCTGTACACAAAAATTGAAAGGGGTCATTTCCAATAAACGTATAGGACTCAGATCATTCCGAATCAACTGTCACCATTGTATTCAATTAAGAACAGAGTTCAAGGATGTTATAAAAAAGTGCTTTAGTAACCCCTAAAAAACCATCAACAAATGTACTCATTAACTCAACCTAAAGCATTGATTTTAAATGACCAGAAAAGTACCTGCCCAATTTAAAACCACATAAGACTGCTTTTGAGAACAATGTTTCCTATTTTACTGACGTTTACTGAATAATTCGACATAGGGAGCATCCCAATACGGTGGCGTCCCTATGTGATCTTTGATGAATTCGATAAAAGAACTAACCTTAGGTGCTAAGTGCTTACGACGGGGATAAACCGCCTGCAATGGCAGATGGTGGGTCAATTGCCAATCCTTCAGTAAAGGCACTAATGTCCCTTTGGCAATTTCATCTTCCATCAGATAACTCGCAAGATACACAACTCCAAGACCACTTATTGCAGCAGATTTTAATGCAGGCGCATTATCCACCCTGAAATTACCCGATACGCCAATTTCACAGTAGTCATCACCCTTCTTAAATTGCCACATGCTGTGCTCGTGCCACTCTCCTTGATAGACCAAACAGTTGTGGTCAACTAGCTGCTCAGGTCGAGTTGGCTCGCCATGTTGAGCAATATAGCCAGGCGAAGCAACTAACAGGAATTGGCACTTCATCAGCGGTCTAGCAACCATGCCAAGCGGTAATTGCTCAGACATAGTTAACAGTAAGTCTAAGCCTTCGCTCACGACATCCACTTTATGGTCCAGTAAGCTCACTTGTAGCTCAAGCTCAGGATGTTTTGCCATAAAAGATGGCAACGCAGGAATGATATGCATCACTCCAAAGGATTGGGAAATCCCCACCTTAAGCACGCCGCGGGTCGCATCATTTAAGTTATGCACGCTGGCTATCGCTTGTTCAGCGTCACGCAGCAGTTCTTCACCTTGCAGATACAGCAAATGCCCTGCTTCAGTCAGACTTAAGCTGCGGGTGGTACGTTGAATTAATTGAACACCAAGTCTATGTTCAAGATCGGCGACTTGTGTACTGACCTTAGACTTAGAGATCCCAAGCCTTCTTGCGGCGGCACTAAAACTACCTGCTCTGGCCACATGAGTAAAAATCGCAATAGGTTCTAACAGTTCTAACATGGAAGTCGCCTTAAGCTGTTTACGACAATGATATTAACTTTCGGTGAGCAGCTATGGTTAGCGTAATCATCGCTTAAAAATAACCATAGCATTGATATCTCGCATCAAAATGATATAACGCAGAGATTTAGACCGAAAAAGTCCACTAAAGTAGGGGGTTATATCTGACTGATATGCCAGCTTTTAATTATATTTTAAGAGTATACCAAATATTCGTCTCTAGACTGTAACATTCCGAACTAAATCGCTGCAAGCCTAGCCTATAAGCCACATCAACTTAGCCATAAGGGTTGTCACCACGATTAAACCGTAGCCAATAAAAAAGCCCCTAGTCGATAAATTGACTAGGGGCGTAGCATTCAAGTTTGACTCATGCACAAGGAGATAGAAGTTATTGCAGTTAAAACTAAGGGCGATTCGCAAGAACTATTTACAAGTACTATTCACGCAGTTCCTTGGTTGAGTTTTGTGTCAACACATAAGGTGCTAGTTCTGGCACTTCTTGGCGCAATTGATTTTCAAGCACTAACAAATTTTCAAATCGGTCGCACAAACGGTCAGCCTTAGCTTCTAATCCCTTAGATTGGCTCTCAATTTGTTGCTCAATATCTTGGCCTAACTTGTCCATTTTTTGGGAGAAGGTATCCATCTTAGCTTCAAAATTTTCACCGCCACCAGACATGATTTGGCCACCTAAGTTCATCATAATTGCGCCAATTGAATTCTGGACAATTTGTTCCATTTCCTGCTCGAATTCATCGTTAAATGTACTTTGCATCGAGTCTTCAGTCGCCCCTAAATAGAAGCTATCACCATTCTTGTAAGCCACTGAATCAACCCGTTTTTGAACGCCAGCCATCATTTCATTAAATTTTGCACCAGCGGCATCACCCATTAAAGGTGTTAAGGCCATACCAACCGCTTTGGAAGCAAGAGATACTGCCTCATTCACCAGTTCAATCACTTCTGGCACTTGAGTCGAAACTTCATCGGCATATTGAGTAACCAATTTTTTCTGCTTGTCGGTTAAGTTAACTTGCTTACCTTCCACAAATAACTTGTCAACTTCGATACGATACTTTTCTGTGCCCTTCTCGCTCATGACTAATTTTTTAGGCTCGACCATAACGTCATAATTTAAGGAGACCTCACAGCGCTCATCTATTTTTGGTTCTATTTGTGCTTGCGCCAGCTGTACGCTAGATGCCCCTAAAATCACGCCAGATAATGCAAATCCAGTTAATAACTTATTTAATTTCATTTTTGTTCGTCCTTTAATCTGAATAATTCGATAAACCTAAACTACTGAATAGCTTATACCATGTGAATAGCTTATAGCAGGAGACGTGCCAACTTTATAACAATTTGATTATGTTGAATTTTGAAAGTTAGCACTAAAAGGTCATTAGCGAAATTCGCTAACATTTAGTCTGATAGTGCTAATAAAAAACGAGAGATAAGACTAGAAAATAGAACGACCGAGACGCTGACTTAGATGCTCAAGCATCGCTGTGCCCGCAAGTGAGTTGCCATTATTATCGAGTTCTGGCGACCATACACAAATCGACAGTTCTCCAGGGATCACGGCAATAATACCGCCGCCGACGCCACTTTTACCTGGCATACCAACACGATAAGCAAACTCACCCGCACCATCGTATAAGCCCGAGGTTGCCAACAGAGCGTTAAGTTGCCGAGTTTGCACTTGAGAAATAAGCTCAGTCCCTGTGATACTTTTGCCGCGATTAGCTAAATACAACATGGCCTTAGACAAGTCAGCACAATTCATCTTCAAGGCGCAATAATGAAAATAGGTGCGCAGCACAGTATCAACATCACCTTGAAAATTACCAAAGGACTTCATCAAATAAGCGATAGCCGCATTGCGCGCACTATGCTGATATTCTGAATCTGCTACTTGTTTATCGAAACACACTTTATCGTTTTGGCTAAGTTGCCTGACTAACTCAAGCATTCTGTGTTTAGGTGCACCTAAACGACTCTGCAATAAGTCAGCAATCACTAACGCGCCAGCATTGATAAATGGGTTGCGTGGCTTGCCACGTTCTAACTCGACTTGTACTAAAGAGTTGAATGAATGGCCCGAAGGTTCTTTGCCAACACGGCTCCAGATTTCGGCTTCTTCATATAAAGTTAACGCTAAGGTTAAGCTGAAAACTTTGGAGATACTTTGAATCGAAAACGGCTCAAGGTAATCGCCCGCACCTAAAGTTTCACCGTCAACAGTCGTGACGGCAATACCTAATTTGCCAGCATCAACGCTGGCCAGTGCGGGGATATAATTTGCAACCTTTCCTTGGCCGAGCAAGGGTCGAACTTTCTCGACCACTTCCTCAAGTAATGCCAACTCGGGCATTAACCCCACCAAATGTCGTACAGTTCGCTAACTTCAACCTGAGATACTTTTTGGGTCGCCCAGAATGCCTTAACTGCAGCAATATCTTCTTCGGTACATTTACCAATCGTTTGGGTGGCGATAATGCCTTCCCATTCGATGTGGCCGCCGCCATGGAAACCTAATTTACGGGTTTCGATCACTTCATCGATGAATTTATCTACAGTTGCATCGATATCGGCTTCAGATACTGATGCATCAAAAGTCCAAGCCATATCGAAACCTAACTCTTGGAATTCATCAACGCGCATTTTCTTACGTAAACGACGGCTACGATTAGTTGCCATAGTGATTTTCCCTTTTGTGTTTAAAATTAGCTAAAATTGAGTTCGTGATTAAGCGATACGCTCAAACATCAGATCCCATACACCGTGACCCAGTCTATGGCCGCGGGCTTCAAACTTTGTCAATGGACGATGATCAGGACGCGGCACCACACTGCCGTCGGCCGACTGGTTTTGATAACCCGGTGCGGCTTGCATCACCTCTAACATATGCTCGCTGTACTCTTCCCAGTCAGTTGCCATATGGAAAACACCGCCAATTTTTAGCTTGCGACGAATAAGTTCGGCAAATTCAGCTTGTACGATGCGGCGTTTATGGTGACGTTTTTTATGCCAAGGATCTGGGAAGAACAATTGCACTCGGGCTAATGAACCGTCAGCAATCGCATGTTCTAATACTTCCATGGCATCGTGATGATACACACGTAAATTAGTCACACCAGCAATGGCTGCATCACTGAGGCAAGAGCCTACACCCGGTTTATGTACTTCAATACCAATGAAATTTTGCTCTGGTGCATCTTTAGCCATTTGTACTAAAGAGGCGCCCATGCCAAAGCCAATTTCCAGCACAGTATCGGCTTCACGACCAAAAACGTCGCTCAGTACTAATGGCACTGGGCTGTAATCTAAACCCATTGTTGGCCACTGGCTTTCAATAGCGTGTGCTTGGCCTTTGGTTAGGCGACCTTCTCTCAGGACAAAGCTTCTGATCTTGCGCAGATACTTGCCTTCTTCATTAAATTCAGCGGTAGTGACTTCGCTCATTTTTGCCTCGTCTAGTGGACAACACCATCATAAAAGAAGGGCATTATCCAAAGTTCAACATACAGTGCAAGCACTAATGGGGCGAAAGTATACCAAGATTATTTAAGAGTGCGAATTTAGCAGCGATTTTTAGCTTTAGATCCCTTGCCAACTTATCTTTGACGCTTGTCTAAGAAGATAACTGCCGCTACACTGCGCCGATGAAATCTACAGCCTCCTTCGCTACACGTATCGTCTCTTGGTACGACAATCACGGTCGTAAAACCCTCCCTTGGCAGCAAGATAAAACCCCATATCGCGTATGGGTTTCTGAAATTATGCTGCAACAAACTCAGGTTGCGACTGTTATTCCCTATTATCTTAAATTTATGGCGCGTTTCCCCGATGTGTTAGCACTTGCTAACGCGCCAGACGATGAGGTATTACATCATTGGACCGGTCTTGGCTATTACGCTAGGGCGCGTAATCTGCATAAAGCAGCCAAAATAATCCGCGATGATTATCAGGGATTATTTCCAACACATTTTGAACAAGTGCTCGCCCTACCCGGCATCGGCCGCTCGACGGCAGGCGCAGTATTGTCATTGTCACTTGGGCAACATCACCCCATTCTCGATGGCAACGTAAAACGTGTATTAGCAAGACATGGGGCAATCGCAGGTTGGCCAGGGCAAAAGACGGTTGAAGAGCAACTTTGGCAACTGACGGATGCCTTCACACCGCAGCAAGATATTCAGAAATATAATCAAGCCATGATGGATATCGGCGCCAGTATTTGCACTCGTAGCAAACCTAACTGTGCCGCTTGCCCTGTAGCGATTGATTGCAAAGCTCAACTGATTGGCAGACAAACCGATTTCCCAGGCAAAAAGCCTAAAAAAACCATACCAACCAAAGCGGCGTGGATGTTAGTGATGATGCAAGACAACCAAGTCTTTCTAGCTAAACGTCCGCCAGCGGGAATTTGGGGCGGGCTCTGGTGTTTCCCTGAATTCGCTACCCAAGCCACCCTTGAAACTCATCTTGAAGAGCAAGGGTTTGATGCGCAGCAACTCGAATGGTTAACTGGCTTTAGGCACACATTTAGCCACTTTCATTTAGATATTCAGCCCATGATGCTTAACTTAGATAAAACTCACGGCGATAAAACCCTCGGCAATAAACAGAGCGTGGGCGCTGTCATGGAACAAAACCAGTCTCTCTGGTATAACATAAGTCATCCTTCCAAAGTGGGACTCGCCGCAGCCACCGAGCGCGTGCTAGCCAATTTGGGATCACTCGTTCAATCCGCAGTCAGTAAGGAATAATCATGGCGCGTACAGTCAATTGCGTATATTTAAATAAAGAAGCCGACGGCCTAGACTTTCAACTGTATCCAGGTGATTTAGGTAAGCGCATTTTTGATAACATCAGCAAAGAAGCATGGGGCCTATGGCAAAAAAAGCAAACCATGCTGATCAACGAGAAAAAACTCAACATGATGAATGTTGATGATCGTAAATTTCTTGAAGAACAAATGACCTCTTTCCTATTTGAAGGTAAAGATGTTGAAATTGAAGGTTTTGTACCAGAAAAAGACCAAGATTAATTCTGGTCGTTAGTCGGCTCTAAGTATAAAGCTTACAAAAAAGCGCCTTTCGGCGCTTTTTGTTTATCTAAATGGCAGAATAAAGAGTTACTTACGCACGCCTTCAACCACTAGATCTAACTCAACATGGCTAGATGCTGGACCTAAATCCATCTTGATACCGAAATCTTTCATCGCAAAGGTAGTTGTGCCCGTAAAACCGGCACGGTAGCCACCCCAAGGATCCTGACCTTCACCCACAGCATGGGCCTTGATCGCTAAGGGTTTAGTCACACCATTTAAAGTTAAGTTACCGTTAATCACTAAATCGCCATTTCCTTTATCTTCCACCGAAGTAGATGCAAAGGTCGCTTTAGCGAATTTGCCAGTATTAAGGAAATCTTCACCGCGAATATGTTTGTCACGCTCAGCATGGTTTGAATCGACACTTAATGTATTCACAGTGACATTCACTTTCATCGCAGTAGGTTTAGCCGCATCGTAGCTAAAATCGCCGCTAAAATCATTAAAACGCCCCACCACATAGCTATAACCTAAGTGATTCACTTTAAATGTAATAGAAGCGTGAGCGCCTTCATGATCAATCACATAGTCAGCAGCTGAAGCCGCCACAGGAGCCAATAGAGATACACCGATCAGTGCGCTTAACAGTTGCTTTTTCATTGTATTATCCTCGTTTAAATTTAATCATTCTAAGTAGGGTGGCGTCTTTATCGATAAAGTGATGTTTTAATGCGCCCACGGCGTGAATAACGACCAGCGCGATCAAGCTGTAAGCCGCATATTGGTGAATATCACCCGCGATATCAGCTTGGTTTTCAAACAAAAGTCCCAATCCTGGTAGTTCAAACCAATCAAACACCCAGATACCACGGCCATCTGCGGTTGAGATCAAAATGCCAGCAGTCATGATGACAAAGAGCAAGATATAAATAATAAAATGCGCCAAATGTGCGGCCGTCTTTTCCCACGGTTTATGACTCGCCTCAGGTACTGGCTTGGGATTAACTAAGCGCCATACCAAACGAAATATTGTCGCAGCCAATAACAGAATCCCAATACTTTTATGTAGATGCGGCGCAGTCTTGTACCAAGTACTGTAGTAGGTTAACTCCACCATCCACACACCGACTGCAAATAACCCAATCACGACGAACGCACTCAACCAATGGGTCACAATGGCGGTAATTCCATAAGCAAACTGACTATTTCGAAACATACTGCGACTCCGTACTCGCGTTTTCTTCATGCTATCCATGAAATAATATTCATTATCATAAATCTAAATTTAAAAACTAAAATCAGTAAAAATCGCTTATATCTTTCTAAATTTTAGAAAGTAAGCCAAAAATCATGATCTGTGAGCACAAAGCTATAGTAAACATCAGTATCCCTCTGACTTGAAAAATACAGCCAACGAATGAAATTGAGCTGAATTCGCAAAATAAGAGATAAAAAACACTCAAGATGTGCATTAAACAGCCGAACGAGTGATTTATCGGGAAAAAGCACTTGCAGAGGTCAAACACCCTAGCTAATATAGCCGCACTTTGAACGATACGGCTTAGCCAACGAGTTCAAAGTAGTTAACTAACGCTTAGTTTAGTTGCCCGAATAGCTCAGTCGGTAGAGCAGAGGATTGAAAATCCTCGTGTCCCTGGTTCGATTCCGGGTTCGGGCACCATTATTCTGTACTAAAAATTGCAGTAAAGATTTAAGCCGGCATAGCTCAGTTGGTAGAGCAACTGACTTGTAATCAGTAGGTCCCGAGTTCGACTCTTGGTGCCGGCACCATATAAAACAATGAAACCACTCAATGAGTGGTTTTTTTGTATCTGAAATTTGAATAATAACTCACAAAGTCTGTGGTCAATCGCAACTGACTTACTCTTGATAATACCAGTAGGTTCCGAGTTCGACTCTTGGTGCTGGCACCATATAAAACAATGAAGCCACTCAATGAGTGGCTTTTTTGTATCTGAAATTTGAATAATAACTCACAAAGTCTGTGGTCAATCGCAACTGACTTACTCTTGATAATACCAGTAGGTTCCGAGTTCGACTCTTGGTGCTGGCACCATATAAAACAATGAAGCCACTCAATGAGTGGCTTTTTTGTATCTGAAATTTGAATAATAACCAACAAAGTCTGTGGTCAATCACAACTGACTTACTCTTAATAATACCAATAAGTCCCGAGTTCGACTCTTGGTGCCGCCGGCACTATATAAAACAATGAAGCCACTCGCTTACTCTTAGTTGCTCCGCTTAGTTACATCCCATAAATATCAGCCATCAATCAAAGCTCGACAATACCCAAAGTGTGCCACTGCCCTTTGCTTGCAATAGATGAGCTTAAACCTTAATTTTTATCTCCCCAATAGCAGATAAATGAATGAGGAAGTTAGGATAAACAGCCATAAGGAACACCCATAGGCGTTAAAGTGCTGAAACTTTCAGCGACTCAATATGAGAAAAGTGGAAGAATCAAATAAATGTTCGATTTTTGTTTAATAGTTAATCAGTCATTTAAAAAGGGCTTGCACAGCCAAAGCGAGCACTATATTATACGCGCACTTCGAACGAACAAGGTCTTTACGACTTAGTTTGAAGTAGTTAACTAACGCTTAGTTAGTTGCCCGAATAGCTCAGTCGGTAGAGCAGAGGATTGAAAATCCTCGTGTCCCTGGTTCGATTCCGGGTTCGGGCACCACAATTTAGCCGGCATAGCTCAGTTGGTAGAGCAACTGACTTGTAATCAGTAGGTCCCGAGTTCGACTCTTGGTGCCGGCACCATATAAACAATGAAGCCACTCAATGAGTGGCTTTTTTGTATCTGTTTTTTGTATATGAAATTTGAATCGTTTCAAAGCAAAACACAACTGACTTTCCTCAATAATAACGATAGCGCCCTCAATACTGGCACAATAAGCGCTCAAATTGAGCGTATAAGATAATTTATTGACTTCACGCAACAGACAATCACTTAATCCTTTCCCCCTATAAATGATAGTTTTATATTCGCCACATAAAAAAGCCACTCATTATTGAGTGGCTTTGCGTTCTTATACAAACTATCTAGTTCCAAATGACTCAATCGTGCTTATTTGATGAGCTCGAGTGGCATAGGCCTATCACCTGCTTGAACTTGATGTTGAACATGGCGCCACCCTTGAGTGAGCTCACTTAGATGTGCTTTTCTCTCGGGGAAATGTGTAGCGAGTTTTTCGATAACATCGATTTGCTTCTTACACAATAATGACCAACGATCTGCATTTGATAAGTACATGGCGTTTTCCTTAACTGAGGGGTTACTTTTCCTTAGCCAGTTAAGTCTAGGCTGGAATGATTTTATTGCCAATTCAAAATTGCGTGTTAGCGCACTGTTAAAACAAGTCGCTCAGGAGTATCTTTGTCCTATAAACATAAGATAGGGGGCGTTATGACAGCCGATATTTTCAAACTCATTTTTGTCGCTATTGGTATATTTCTCGTTTACAAACTCATATTTGGTGGCAAGAAAGGTCTAACTATTTTTGAAATGCATTTTAAAGATGGCCGAATGACTCAGCATAAAGGCAAAATCCCAGAGCGCTTCGAGCGGGAATGCCGCCACATTGCTAAAGCTGAAAAACTGACCTGTACTGTTAGGGCTGAAAAATCAGGAGATGTACGCTTACATATTTCTGCCAACGTGAGTGACAATGTGAAGCAAAGGATCCGTAATGTGTTTCCGTTTGAATATTATGACAAAAAATCGATAGATAACAGTCGTCAAGCAGGCTAGCTCTTCGCCCTTTTCCCTAGCAACCTCAATACTTAACCCACAATACTTTTTGAAGGTTAAGTATTGAGGTTGCAGCGAGTCCCTAACCCACTCTTCTTATTTAAACTTAACCGGGTACCTAGGTTTTAAAAAATCGGATTCTAAACGACCATCTGCCCTCGCATCTCGAATACGGCGTTCATTATCTTGCACCATAGGATCGCTGGCAGGTTGATGAGGGTCAGCTTTTGTCTCAGCTTGTTCCTCAAACACAACGTCAAAGGATGAACAAGCAGTTAACGACAAACTCAACAAAGCACACCATAGAACTAAGTGTTTTTTAATCATTTATCTACACCAACTTAAACTTGGAATAATTAAAATAATAAACAATGAGTTACATATAATTAACTATCATATTTATTACTTTATGCCGCTAGCAAAAATGCCTAGCTGCCACTTTGGTTTGAGTTAGATACTTTAGTGCAGACAAAAGGTGATTATTAGCCAAGCTATACTGTTTAAGCCAACTTAAGCCTTAATCAACAGAGTGAATCCATGACAAGCAAGCACAAACATAGTTAAGCTAACTTAACTAAAAATTGCTGAGACTATTTTTGAATAACTAAAGTGACTTTAGCAACTGTGATGCCAAACTTAATAATATCGCTCTGATTTATAATGGTATTATCATTCACTAAGAACATCCAATCGTCGAAATGAACTTGATATTCCTCACCATCCACAGGCAATAACATATCGTATTTCCAACGTAGCGCACTGCCGCTAGATTGGCTATCGGCAGTCCCGATAATGTCACCTGCAGTTCCTGAGTATCGCCCTTCCCCTAGTGCCTTAATGCGCCATACACGCGTTTGAGTTTCGCCATCATCATAAACAAACCATTCATGAATGACGCCCTCGTTTCCCTGCCAACTGGCTTCCATAATGACATTGAATTTGCGGATTACTTTGCCACTAAAATCTTGTACGACCCCAGAGGCTTTTAATGGTCCATTAAAAAATGACTCCAAAACCAATGTCGGATGAGTGTCTTTATAATCAGTCACTTCCACCGATGAACAACTCGACAACAGCCCTATCATTATTAAACCTAAAAATAACTTTCGGCCGACAAGCCGTTTCAACAATCGCATGGTTTTTCTCCAAGTAATTGCGCCCGCAAACTCGGACGGCTAGTGGCTTTCGATAACCAAATCGCTAAAAATGCCTCAGCAAAATTAGCATCATGGATAATGTCGAGTGGTTGATGATTAAAGAAAAACTGACTCGTTTGTCCATCTATCACCTTAAAACTTAAATGATCGCCCTGCTTCACATCGGGCCAAGTCGCATTTAATAAACCCAACCAACGTTGGATATCATTTTCGGCAAACGCTAGATGCTTCCATTGATCTTTTGTCGCTTCGAGCAAATCCTCTGACTCAATATCTCGATAATATTCAATATCTAACAGCAGAGGATATTGCCCCTGTTGATAACGGCCATTTACCGTCATCAGTCTCGCCTTATACAAACTAAACCACAGCCAATCCATTTCTCCGCGGCCCACTTCCTGAAAAGTCTGCGTCACATCGGCGGCATCATTCAGTTCGATAGTAATGTTTTCAAAATCAGGCGTTTTCGCCTCTAACGCTTTTAAAGGTGCGGCCAATAAACCGAGGGCCAATAGACTTAAGCAGCTTGAATTCAAAAATGAAAAACCAAGATTTGGGCTACGATTACGAACTGACGACATGGGATCCCCCTTTTACTGCATGATGTCTTACAACAGGTACTTAACTAAAAACGGCATAATGACTTAACCGCGATCAATTCCTACAACTCAATAATTAACGCCCAAACACAGTAAAAGAACGCGCTTTAGTGCTTCGATTAAATCCATAGGGATTAGCAAGT
Organism: Shewanella sp. SM101; assembly: GCF_025654465.1. Classification (NCBI taxonomy): domain Bacteria; kingdom Pseudomonadati; phylum Pseudomonadota; class Gammaproteobacteria; order Alteromonadales; family Shewanellaceae; genus Shewanella; species Shewanella sp. SM101. Next base: position 189,504 of record NZ_JAKKRH010000002.1, on the reverse strand, counting down.
TGGATTAAAAATGGCAGCAAGACTAGCCAAACCAAAAATAACACCACAGCAGAAATAACATTGCAATAGGGCAAACTCACGGCATTAAATTGTGCGCCAGCCAAATAGCTTAACCCACCAAATACGCCCCCGAGTAACGCCTGAAATATCAGCGGTAAAGGTCGTATAAAGGCCAAACTATGATTCAGAGTCAAAGCAAAATGCAGCCACAGGCAACCAAGCCACCAAGGGAAAAGAGCAAACTCAAACACCTCTAAAACAGAGAGTACTGTATCTACGCCTATTCCTAAGACTGCAACCTTTAGCATCAATAGCAAATCCACTTTGCGATACTCGGGCTTACCTAAGGAAGCTAGCAGGATAAAGTGAAATAATAACAAAGGGATAGTTAACAACAGTGAGGTGTTAAGCCAAAGTACGCTAGACCACCACACAGCCTGAAAACTCAAGGCGTTATAGAGAATAAAGCCCTGATGTTTAAAAGGAACCCGAGAGTTAGCTAACATGAACTTCATCTTTGCCTCACTTTTATCTTGCTGCAAACAAAGCGGCTCATTCCAACGAAAATGGTTATTTCCACTAAAGTGACTGCTTAATCAAAACAAATTACATCGCATTAGGACTATGGCTTGGGAGATTATGGCTAGCAATGCGATAGTCCGGACGCACAGCCACTAAATGCACAGTGCTTGTGGTACGTTCTAAAAATCCACCTTCACAATAACTTAGGTAAAATTTCCACATCCGAATAAAATCATCGCCATAACCTAAAGCTTGAATTTCGCCTATCGCATGATCAAAATTCTCATGCCAATGTTTTAAGGTTTTAGCGTAATCGAGCCCCATATCATTGAGCGACCAGACCACCATGTCCGTCTGTTTGGCAATGTGACCGACCATTTGGCTCACTGAGGGTAAGCAGCCACCGGGGAAAATATAACGCTGAATAAAATCCACACTTTTGCGATAGCTGTCATAACGTTGATCGGCAATCGTTATCGCCTGTAGCAGCATGCGCCCATTGGGTTTTAACAATGTTTCCAGCTTTTTAAAGAAGCCTGGCAAATACTCATGCCCTACCGCTTCAATCATCTCGATAGAAACAACCCTGTCGTATTCCCCAGTGAGATTGCGATAGTCCTCAGTCAGCAGCGTCACTTTATCGCTTAGCCCTTCGCGTTCGACACGGGCTTTGGTATAGGCGTATTGCGCATCTGAAATCGTTGTTGTTGTCACGTGTACGCCATAATGCTTAGCCGCATAAATAGCCAGTGCGCCCCAGCCTGTACCAATCTCAAGCAAGGTTTGACCTGGCTGTAAATCGAGTCGTTCACAAATAGTCATCAGCTTAAACAACTGCGCTTCCTGCAAACTGGCTTCCTCATGGGGATAAAGCGCGCTCGAATACAACATTTCACGGTCGAGGAATTGCTCATACATAGCATTACCCAAATCATAGTGGGCAAGAATATTCCGCTTTGAGCCCTCTTGAGAATTGCGATTCAGCACATGCTTCATACGGTTTATCGTGCCAGTTAACCAAGAGAATTTGGCTTCAATCTTATCGAGTAAGGCTAAATTACGGGCAAACAGTTGTACGACTTTAGTGAGATCAGGACTCGTCCAATGGCCTTGAATATAACCTTCACCCGCACCAATGGAGCCTGAAAGCATTATTTGACGATAAAAACTCGGGTGTTTAACCACAAGCGTGGCGTGCAAGTCGGTATGACTCTCACCAAAACGATAACTCTTGTCGCCCTCAACCAAGGTCAAGCAGCCATGTGGGAGGCTTTCCAGCGCCTTAAGCAAGACTTTACGCGCAATACTGTCGGGCAGTTTCCCTGTGGTGACTGAGGTTTGCGAAGCCGTATTTTCCATGTTATTTCTCCATCTGAGCTGGATGCGGCACAAAGGGCACACGTTTAAAAAAGAGTTTTAGCGCTTGCCAATAAATCCCGAAGAAGATCTTGAGAGTCATAAAAGGGAAGCGAAACAAAAGCGTCCGTAAATTGGCCGCCGTTATCGGTTGGCGTTTCATCACTAAATTGGCATTAAACAGTTTTTTGCCATTCTCTTGCATCGACTTGTTTTCAATACCGATGTTTAAGTCTTCACTCGGCGCAGACACATGCCAGAGATAACGCATATCGAGAGTCATAAAGGGAGACACGTGAAACACTTTGTCAGAAGGTTTGGGCGCGGCTAAATCGACTAAATAGCAATGGCGCTGATCCCAAGGCGTGTTACTCACCTCGGCCAACATGTATAAAGGCGTTTGATCTTGATAACAAAAGTAGAAATTTACTGGGCTAAAATACACGCCAAAATGGCGGATCTGACCCACAAACAAAACTCGATCGCACAGTTTATCTGCGCCTAACGCTGCCACTTGAGTCAATACGCGACTCTTAAGTGCAGCTGCGCTCGGATCGACAACAGCCACTTCGCTGTTATCATTGGATTTAGTCGTAAAAGACGTTAAATAGTCTTTAGGATTAAATCTCAGTAAAGCGCGGCGCTGACTGGCAAAAATTCGCCCCATGGCACTGATCCTATCGACTTCATCTAAGTCAATCGCCAGCAGCGCCATGGCATAACTAAAGCTGTGTTTAATCGGCGTAAAACGGCTGTGGGATACAGTGCCGTAATAAATGCCGCTATTGAGTTCTGCCATATTTAAGCTTGTCACATTTAAATCGGTCATAAGCTGACACCAAAATGGGCACACACATCAAGTGCACTGCGAACACCATCTTCATGGAAACCATTGTGCCAATAGGCTCCAGCAAAATGAGTATGATTTTGCCCGGATATTTCCTCACGGCGGCCCTGAGCCTTAAGACTGGCTTCGTTAAACACTGGGTGGGCATAATTGAAGCGGCGTATCACTTTCGACTCATCAATCAACTCTGACTGATTCAAGGTGACACAAAAGGTCGGCGCATTGGCTGGCAACTGTTGCAGTATGTTCATGTTGTAGGTCACTGACGCTGGACGTTTTAGGTTACCATCTAATCGATAGTTCCAACTCGCCCAAGCGGCTTTTCGCTTCGGTAAAATACGCGTATCCATGTGCAGCACCACATCGTTATTCTGGTAGCTGAGGTCGCCTAAAATGGCGCGTTCTGTTGGCGTGGGATCGTTTAACATCCGCAGTGCTTGGTCGCTATGACAGGCTAAAATCACCTCATCAAATTCCAACCATTCACCGTGAACTTGTAACTTCACCCCATTGCCATGGCGTTCAATACCTGTCACAGGTGAGTTAAGGCGGATATTGTCTTTAAAGGGCGCAATAAGATCAGGAATATAGCTACGCGAGCCACCCTTTAGCACATACCACTGGGGTCTATCACTGACATTTAATAAACCATGGTGCTGGAAGAAACGAATAAAAAACTTCAACGAAAACGCGCGCATATCTTCTATGCTCGAAGACCAAATCGCCGCACCCATGGGCAAAATGTAATGTTCAGCGAAAAATGGTGAGAAGTGTTCATTGTCTAAATAATCACCTAAGTTACCTTCGGGATAAATATCCTGTTGATAGAGTGCCTTACAGCCTTTATTGAAGCGCAATATTTCTTTTAAAAAGGCCCAAAAGCGTGGATTCAGGAGGTTACGCTTTTGGGCAAACAAACTGCCTAAATTGTGGCCGTTGTATTCAAGCCCAGTCAGAGCATTGTGCACGCTAAAACTCATCTCAGTCGGTAATATGGTGACATTAAGGCGAGCCAATAAACGTTCAAATCGTGGATATGTTCTGTCATTAAACACGATGAAACCTGTGTCTATAGCGTAGGTTTGCCCTTGATGCTCCACATCGACTGTCGCCGTGTGGCCGCCGATATAGTCATTGGCCTCAAACACTGTAACCCTGTGCGACTCACTTAATAGATGGCCACAGGTTAATCCAGAAATGCCAGTGCCGATGATGGCGATATTTTTCATAAACTCTTGTCCTTTAGCGGCTTGGCTTGAGTATCGTTTGCAATCATTTTTTGCCACACAAAGGCAGGTAAAAACGACATCAACTTCAATAGATAAGTAAAGCGTCGCGGAAAATGGATCTCGCGCTTGCCACCTTTCAGCCCATTACGTATCGCCTTAGAAGCGGTTTGTACACCCACTTGCATTGGCATAGAAAAATCATTTTTTGCGGTCAGTGGTGTCGCCACAAAACCCGGGCAAATCAAGCTCACGCCTATGTCGTTCTTGGCAAGATCGAGCGCGAGACTCGAGGCTAAATACTGCACGCCAGCTTTAGAGGCACCGTAAGCTTCAGCGCGAGGGAAAGGTAAATAAATAGCGCTAGAACTCATTAAGCCAATACGTGACCCCCTAGGCATTAAAGGTAAAAATGCCCCGAGGCAATATCCCATTGCAATTAGATTGGTATGGATAACACGCTCGAACAACACATCATCGAAGGCCTTAGCATCATCAATATATTCACAACTGCCCGCATTCAAAATGACCAAATCGAGCTGATAATCGGTTTTCACCAATAGCTCAGCTACATTTTGGCCAGCTTGTTGAACTTGGTCGCGCTGGGATATATCAAAAATTAACAGCGTGACACCTAAGAGTTCATTCAAGGCTAACGCCTCTAACCTTTCTTGGGAGCGGCCACAGGCAATGACATGCCAACCTAAGGACAAATAATCCTGCGCCAGTTGCAACCCAATGCCTGAGCTTGCGCCTGTGATCAGCACTGTATTTACTTTCATCGGCTTAACAGCGTCCATTACTTTGCCGCCCTGTCTTTGAGCAAGCGGATAAGGCCGCCCATGCAAGGCAAATGCTCATACAACATTTGCCCTAAGTCGAAGTAATCCCTGTGAAAATAAATCTTGTCGTTGAATTTAAGTTGGCTCATGCCATCAACACGGATAAGTCCGCCTTTATTCAACTTAGGGTGGCTATATTCCATCTGCCAAAACAGCGCGGCTTGGTTCGCATCCTGCTGCACTTCTTTAATCTCAAACTGAATATGCTTAACATTCTTATATAACTTCGCGAAGTACTGAGTTAACGCCTCTAGCCCTGTGATTTGATGCATAGGATCGGTAAAACTAATATTGTCGTCGTAAACCTGAGCTAACAGATGCAAGTTATCTTTATTTAAAGCTTGATAAAGCTGAATAAAATGCTCAACAAGCGTATTAGTCTCTGTCGTCGCTTGGTTTGTCATCTTGCTATTGCTCCTGATCCTATTTATTGGGCCGTGGCCTTTTTCAATACGCCTAATACGGTTAATGCCCTTGCTCTTGCTGCACTGTGCTCGACAATCGCACTTGGATAAGCCGTTTTAGTGTTGAATAACGGCTGTTCAAACAAAGACGGTGTCTGCGCTGTACTGGGTTGATGTAATTGCTTAATTCCCCAAGATGCGAGCTCTGGTAAATACTTACGGATAAAGCTGCCATCTGGATCAAATTTTTCACTCTGGCTTATAGGATTAAAAATACGGAAATAAGGCTGAGCATCGCAGCCACAACCCGCAGACCACTGCCAACCGCCATTATTCGCGGCTAAGTCACCATCAATCAGTTTTTGGCGGAAATAGCGCTCGCCCCAGCGCCAGTCAATCAGCAGATGTTTAGTCAGGAAACTCGCCACCACCATACGCAGCCGATTGTGCATCCAACCCGTTTGATTGAGCTGGCGCATAGCCGCATCGACAATCGGATAGCCAGTACGACCTTCACACCAAGCAGCAAACTCTTGGGGGTTATTGCGCCACTGCACATGGTCGGCTTGACGATTGAAATTGTGATTCTTAGATAAATCGGGAAATGCCACCAGCAAATGACGGTAAAACTCACGCCAAGTAAGCTCATTTAACCAAGTACGAGCAGGGCTAGTGTCGTCGACAATCACCTCAGGGAATTGATGCAGCAGCGCGGCAACGCATTGTCTTGGGCTAACCACACCAATGGCCAGATAGGGTGAAATTGAACTAGTGCCATCAATGGCGGGGAAATCCCTATCTTGCTTATAATCCTGCACTTTCTGCTGAATAAATGCCGAGAGCAAACGCTTTGCCTGCCCTTCTCCCGCAGCCCAAAGTTCACTCGACACTTTAGTGACATTGTTAAACAAAAGCGGCTTTGGCTCGGCCAACACAGGTCCAAGTGGCGCCGGAACAGGAAGCGGCAAAATGGCATGGCGGGCGGCAATTTCTCGCCACTTACGGCTAAAAGGAGTGAAAACCTTGTACATGTCGCCGGACAAATTCAGCACAGTACCCGGCTTAAGCAAACAGTGTTCTTCGGTTAATACTAGAGGAATACCCGCCTGAATACAGGCCTGGTCGCGCAGTTGCTCGTTAATCTCAGGCTCGCGACCAGCAAACACTCTACCAATCCCCTGTTGCTGACAATAGTGACCGATAAACTCAGGTACATCAGCAAAGGTATCTAACTGAATTAACTCGAATCCAATACCAAGACTCGCCAGTCCTTGGGCAAGTAAATTGATATGACGTTCGATAAAATCCAACTGAATTGGCGCAACGTCATGGCGCTGCCACTGGGTTGGTGTAGCGATATAAATCGCCTTAAGTGCCACGCCATTCTCCCGCGCCCAATCACAGGCTGCGGTTAACGCCTGATTATCGGCAAGGCGTAAATCTTGGCGAAACCACATCAGTGCATTATTGCCCTGCACTTTTATTGGGATTGAATCTATTTGCATTGAATCGTTAGCTAATGTCATTGTTTTTCTCGCTATTTATCTGCTCGCTTTGATTCACGGTATTCATCTTTCCACTGTGCTTACGACTTCTATTCACCTTCCCCGCTAAACGAGATGGCATTTTTCCAATCAAGTCTGTCATCGAAGACGCCAAAAAAGCAGATAAAGGGCTTAACGTTGGCGCAAAAGGACCCATAAACCAGCATGGGAAAGTCATTTGCTCCAATACAGTCAGCATTTCAGTCTGTTCAGAACCAGAATGATTTGAGTCGGGAATAAGCAAAAGTGCATCGACGTTAAGCCTGCCTCGCAGCAAAGGTAAACTGCCCATGGCTTGCTCGCCAAGATCAATAACCGATACCCGCAGCGACGCTAACTCGAGCGATAGAAGTAGAGAAAACAGAATGTTAGTGCGGGTGGAATTAAGCGAGGTATGTACCCCACGGGATAGACTCACCACAGCGATTCTCGCCGTCACGGCCTGCCCAGTAAAGGCATGACGTCCACCCACTCGGTTAAGTAGCTCGCTCTTTAACCAAGCAATAATCAACTCGGCATCAAGTCGCTCATTCACTAAGTCCTCGAGTTGATTAAGCCAAGGTTGTAGCAACTTTTCTTTCACCAATTGGAAAGGATATAAGCCAAATGCATCATCTAATATCTGCTGTAATTTGTGCTGATTGAAATCGAATAATGCCGTATTGAGCGCAGTGACTTGCTCGCACCATAAATCAATGGCTTGGGTTTGAACTATTTCTGTAAACGAAGATTTAGCAGCACTCATCAGCAAAGGTTTAACCTTACTGATCGCAACACCTTTAGCTAGCCATGCATTAATCTCATGGATTTCTTGGATATTTTCGCTCGTATATAATCTGTGTCCCTTGGGTGTACGTGCAGGGATCACTAAGCCAAAACGGCGCTGCCATGCCCTTAAGGTCACGGCATTCACGCCCGTTAAGGCCGACACTTCACCGATGGGGAGTAATATCTCACCATTGGGTTCTATGTGGGCCTTGTTCTCTATAGTTTGTTTCATATTTCAGTAATAACTCACTAAATCAAAAGCTAAAATCAACTGAATGCGATTAGATAAACGTTAATAGGCATAGCGCAGCTTTAACGCCTCAGGATGAGGGTTTAAGTACACTTGCTCTTCAATATAAGGTGTTGGAAATTCGCGTAAATAATGGTTAATGAGCGTGATAGGTACTAATAACGGCAATAGACCTTGGCGATATTTCATAATCGTTTCAGACAGTTCTATCTTTTGCTCTTTGCTCAAATGCTTTTTAAAGTAACCCTGAATATGCTGCAGCGTACTGGTATGATTTTTACGGGTCGCATTAATTTTCAGCGCCGTCATAAAGCCTTCAAAGTAGCGGGTCGCGCTTTGCTCAAGATCCTCAATATTGGCCACTATCGGCCCAAGCTCGCGATACCATGTCGGGCTGTGTGCCATTAATAGGTATTTATAGCGGGAATGAAACTTCCCTAACTTATGTTTAGTCAGCCCTTCATGTTTCATCAGGTGCCAATCGTGATAGGCATAAACGCGGGTGAAAAAGTTCTCCCGCAGCACCATGTCATGCAAGCGGCCTTCTTCTTCCACGGGCAATAGTGGATATCGTTCCATCAACTTGCGAGCAAATACACCAATGCCAGACTTAGAACCATTGTTAGTGCCAATTTTATACTCTGTTACCCGCTCCATGCCGCAGGTTGGCGACTTAGCGCAAAGTAAGTATCCTCCGAGGAAATCGAGCTCTTCAACCTTGTTTTCGCTGTATTCATTAAGCTTATCGGTCACATCTAAGCTACCGTCACCGCTCTGAACTAAGATGGTTTCCCCATCACGGACTAGTCGGATACTTTTCCGGGGGGCACCTAAGCCAATCGCCATTTCAGGACAGATGGGCACATAATCGAAAAATTGCTTAATTTCTCGATTACAATAGGTCGAATTTTTATGTCCGCCATCAAAACGAACCTTCTCCCCTAATAAGCAAGCGCTGATCCCAATCTGAATTCGCTGCGGGTTAAACTTGTACATAAGTCGACTCCTTGTATCACTATGTCTTTAATTACGTACCATAGTTGTACAAGGATCAAGTTTTTGTATAAATATTTTTTAAAAGTATCGTTTAACAGTGACTCCTGATAAATCAACCACAAATAAACCTAACTTGGCCTATAACTTGCTAATTCAAATTGCAAAGTTGTCATCAGATAATATTGAAACGTCCAGCAACACCCATTAGTTAACCGCTCAACATTTTAAACCGCAGGTGGCCAAGGGACAGATTCATACATAAAGGAGTCGAATATGAGCACAATTAACCCCAATAGTTATACCAATACCTTTGCGAAAAGTTATGCCAATGTGCCACTCAAGCAAGTCGAGCCGAGCACAAATTGCCTAGGAAATCGTGCAAATTCAATGACGGCGGCGAATCTAACTTCATCAATAAGCCAAGATACTGTAACGCTCTCCTCTGCAGCATCGGTAACGACTGCCGATACCTATAGCCATCTGGCCCCTAACGCCAAACAAGGCTACACGGGTAATGTGCAAGCCATTGCAGGCACGCCTGAAACAGACAAAAGCATCAACAGGTTGGACAAAGCCATGCAGGCTATTTTAGATAACCGTACAGGAGTCGATAGGGATAAAATTAATAAGATAGATGAAGAAATGGCGAAGGTTGCAGCCGATGAAAATCTATCTGAAGAACAAAAAGCCAAGCAACTAGAATTACTGCAAGCGCAAAAATTGGATCTGATTAAGGAATCATCGGAGAAAAATGAAGAGCGGCAACGTCGTATTGAGCCCGAGGTGTATTACAGCTAACGAAGAAATGACCCGCAAAGGAAAAAATAGGCAGTGAAGGAAGTAACAGGTGGGATACAGAGTGTATTTTCTCGGTGAAATATCAGTCTAATCATTTAAAACTTGACTGATATTTTATAATGTTGCTCAATCCGTTACTAAAGACACCAACGCTTAGGATTGTTTTTCTACCTTATTAATACTGCCCTTATACCCAGTTTCGTCGACGGCCTTAAGCAAACTATCTAGATTAAAATCCTCTGGCACTGTCACTAAGGCTTGCTCAGTTTTTAACGAAGCCTTGGCCTTAATCACCCCATCGGTTTTACGCAGCGCTTTATTCACGACAGTGACACACAGCGGACAAGTCATGCCCTTAACATCTAAGGTGACCAGCACGTTTGCCGCCCAGCTCGACGCTGAACACAGACTTAAGGCGAGAAATAACACTAACTTCATTCAAGCACCTCTAATAACCAAGGTAATACAAAAGGATATGACTGAAATGCCAGCACAACAGGTACAGTTAACCAGTACAGCCACAGCATATGAGTACGACTCAACGTCGCGGTACACAGTGGTTTTTTAGCAAAATAGAGCCGCCAAAATCCCATCAGAATCAGCCCAGTCGACAGTATCAACATGGGCACTTGCAGCCAGCTCAGTTGCTCAATCCCCGACAGACTTGCGGCCGACACCCCGAACACCAGATAAATAAGCGGTGCAATACAGCATAGGCTTGAAGCAACCGCAGCAACCACTGCGGCGGCCATAGTCGCTAAGAGGCCCTTAGCGTTGTTCGGTTGACTGGTAGTCATAGGCAAACACTTTAGGCTCATAATAGTTCACGGGATCGCCATCAACTTCGGCATACGGGTAACCAAAGTTATTCAGTGGTGTCTGTTCGGCTGTAGGGAATAAATCAAAGTCGCGGCCATAGTTAAAGCCAACCCAGTTCATTTCCCAATTGCCAAAGAGGTAATCATTCACGGCCTGAACTGCGGGATCGCTGTGTTCTTTTTTCTCCGTCAAACGCATTTTTGTCACATCGGCGGGATCGGCTGGCAACCAACCATAACCCGCTAAATAGAACATAGCGCGACAATGTTGACCACCACTGACATCGGCAACCCCTTTGTCATCGGCACTACCAAAGGCCTTTTTAGAGTATTCGCCCATCTTGATCGCCTGACCTAAGCGAATCCCAAACATCTCACGGGCAGGGATCCCCACTGCGCGCATTAGCGCCACAAATACTGAGTTAATATCAGTACACTTACCGCCTAACTTGCCACTTTCGAGGATACTTGCTACATCACCCGTACCACAGCCAATCACGCTATTATCGCGAAACATATTAGCGCTAACCCAAAGATAAATCAGTCGTGCTTGCTTCAGTGGTTCAGTCTCGCTGCCAACGATCTTATCTGCTGTTTGCTTCACAATACCATTAATCGGCATGTGTTTAGTCGGCAGCAAATAACGTTCAACATCTGCAGGATAATGTATCTGCTCTGGGGTGCGGTAATGGGTTAAGGCGCCGCTTTTAACGGGTTCCCAATCTATCGTTTCAATATCAAGATCAACCGTTATTGTCATGTTCGCTTTGGCATCGGGCCAAGTCGCAAACAGGGTTTTGGCGCCATAACTGTTGTTTGAGCTGATATAGGCGTCTTTAAAACTACCCGTAAAATTCAGCTGACTCACCAATTGGAATTGCGTGTCTTCGGGCAAAGGGATCCACAACTTAACCACACCCTCAGACCCTTCTGGGGCAATAAGATGGTAAGTATTGATTAAGGTAAAACGGCGGCGTCCATCGCTTGAGCCATGTTCAACGACACTCGATTTAGAGGAAGATGCTAGTACTGGCGTGATAAAACCCGCAGTCGACAAAATAGCCGCACTTTTTAAAAAATTGCGTCTTTGCATTATGACATTCCTTTTATTGGATCATATTTAGGAAGAAGAGAAACTCAACATAAGAGAGCAAGATTATAGGTGCTACAGCACTGTGCAGCAATCAAGCCGCTAACCATACAGTATAAAACCACGACATCGGAGAAAAAGACTCAGTAAAATATGCTACAGCGCTGGCATACACATGAAAATGGAATAAATATCGACGTTGACTTAACAAGCATAATCAATGATAGATTTAGAGCATTTTTATGTAAAAAAAATTTTAGTTTAATAAAAAAGTATCAATTACGTTATTTTTATAATCTAAAGGCTAAATAACAACCATATTTAGCTTTGGCTAATATTGTTAATAAAGATAATTATCTCACCACTTTTCACTCAAGCTTTGAGTCTCTCATTTAGCAAAATCAGTAATATTCTTTGGCAAATTTTCGAAACAGTTTTCAGGGAGATCACAGTCTCACCTGAACAGTTTAATGGTATGGCTGAGTAATCATTCCAAATTTAGAATATTGAACTTACAGTTTTGACTTAAGTTAGCTCGAATTACCTAACGCTTTTTACTCATAAAATATCAAACTTATCTTTCAAAATGGGAGCCAGACCACCATGTTGCAAAAATGTTTAATAAAAGTTTGCGTATGTTTGTGCCTGTTCTAGGCTTAAAAACGAATATACTCACTTAAAGGGCTTTTTTATGAGACATAAGCTTTCATTAGGTCTTTGCTCACTTTTGCTCAGTTCTACCGCTTATGCAGAAGTCAACATTTCAGGTTTTGCCTCAGTTGTTGCTGGTCAAGTTCTCGAAGGTTCGGGCGTTGCAGAGTTTGATTTAGGCCCCACCTTTCTCGCCGATTATCCACTCGTTGGCGCCTATGATGAAGATATTAGTTTCAAACCCGATACCTTATTTGGTATTCAATTCTCAGCGGATTTACTCGAAGGTTTATCTGCCACTGCACAGGTTGTTTCCCGCGGGGCTGACGACTTTTCGGCAAGTTTTGAATGGGCTTATCTGTCCTATGAGATCAATGATCATTGGACAGTACAAGGAGGTAAAAAACGCTTACCGCTCTACTATTACAGTGACTTTTTTGATGTTGGATATGCTTATCCTTGGATACGTCCACCCGCAGATAATTACACATGGCAAATATTTAACTACACAGGTGTCAGCGCCTTATATAACTATTTAATTGGCGACTGGACTATGTCTGGACAAGTTTATTACGGTAGCGAAGATAGCGAACCTAATAAGCTTTTATCTGATTTTTTCTTCCTCGAAAATACCCGAGAAGTATGGAAGGATATAGGCGGTATTGTTGTTCAATTCAATAAAGATTGGTTAGATATTCGCCTCACGCATATGCAATACACTAACGAACGTTACATTGGTGGTATTCAGCAGGAATGGAATGGTAGCAACCAACGTACGGGTAAGTTTTATGGCCTATCCGTTAATATAGATTATGAGAATTTCCTTTTTTTATCTGAGCTTAACCGCTTAGATCTCGATGGGAGTAATCTAGATACTTATCTTCTCTCGTTCGGCTATCGTATCGATTCAGTGATGCCTTACATTTCCTATTCAGACTTCAATGATGGTGAAGGCGGTGAAGTTCACCATACAAGTTCTGCAGGTATACGTTGGGATTTCCATCCTTCGGCGGCCTTTAAAATTCAGTATGATGACGTTAAAGATGACGGTGGCCCAGGCATGAAAGTCGCAGGGAATTCGAAATCCATCAGTCTTGGCATTGACTTAGTATTTTAGGAGAGAGAAATGAATAAGTTACTTTGCTTAATCCTACTCAGCTTAGTCTCAATGCCACTATTTGCTGGTGTGGTTGTCATCGTTCATCCCAGTAATGCAGACACTGTCGACCAAAAGGTTATTGAAAATATTTTTCTAGGGAAAACAAAGACCTTTCCTGGTGGAGCGCAGGCCGTGCCAGTCAATCTTGACAGTGCTATGCCCTTAAGGGAAACCTTTGATACTAAAGTGCTGGGCAAGTCATCCAGCCAACTTAAGTCATATTGGTCACAAAAAGTATTTACAGGTAAAGGAACGCCACCCAAGGAAGTCACTAGTGGGGCGGAGATGATAAAATTAGTTGCATCGAACCCCAATATTATTGGCTATATTGATAGTAGTGAGGCCAATGATTCGGTAAAAATTATTGCCGAGTTTTAGATTGGAGTGCCGAGCTCAAGCTCGGCACAACTTGGGGGCAAGGGATGAATTTCTTTAATGATATTTCTATTTTTAAAAAAGTTATCGCGATATTTATTTTAGCTGTCATCATTTTCGCTTTAAACTTAAGCATTAGTGTCATCTCCATAAATAAAAATCGCACCACACTTAATTATATGGAGCAGCAAGTTTACCAAAGAGTTGAACTCGCCAATCAAAACGTGTTTTTTATCCAACGACTCGATGAACTTTACACTCAATCGGTTTCTTTTGCCGACGAAGACCTGTTAACAAATGCAGGTACTATGTATGAATCTCTACGTAAAAACCTACAACAATTAGATAATGTCGATCCCTCGCAAGCCAATAAACTCAGTAATCTATCCGCTAAATTAACCCGCTATAACGACATGACGATTAAGCTGGCTAAAGGCATGTTGGCGGGTACGATTGATATGGCAAACATTGGCCAGATCAGCCAAGAAAAATCCCAAGCCTATGAAGCTGTACTTAATGAAATACAAGATTACAAACAAAGCAAAGTACTCGAATTTAAACAATCGATAAAAGAAGCTAGCGACAGATCTGCGCAAAGTTTGTGGCTCACCCTCTCCATCGGCATCGCTTTGCTGATCGTGATGTTGATTGTCACTATTGCCATTGCACGTGCTATCAGCTCATCTGCGCGTAATGTCGCCCAGTCACTGAGTGAGCTGGCCGATGGCAAAGGCGATCTTAGTCATCAGCTCAAAGTGTCTGGTAGCGATGAACTCGGCCAAGTATCAAGTAACTTCAATCGATTTCTTCGCTTGCTCGGAGATTCTATTCGAAGGGTGGTGAATGTTACCGATCCCTTACTTGATAGCTCGCGCTCACTCAAACAGCGCATGGAAGATGCGACGCATGCCACCCAGCGGCAAAGCCATGATGCCAGCGCAGTACAAGTCTCAATGGAAGACATGCGTCACTCTGTCATCGAAATCTCGCAAAATGCCCGCCAAGCCGCCAGTGCAGCACAGGTCGCGGAGAAAGAAGCGATGCAAGGTATGACAGTCGTTCAGCGTACCATCGATATTTCACAGCAATTAAATACAGGAATTCAGGCGGCTTCTAACTCGATCAACGAGCTCGCTAGAGATACTGAAAATGTCACTTCTATCTTAAATGTGATTACCTCTATTGCCGAGCAAACCAACCTGTTGGCACTTAATGCCGCCATCGAAGCCGCCCGCGCGGGTGAGCAAGGACGAGGCTTTGCCGTAGTCGCTGATGAGGTCCGCGCCCTCGCCTCTAAAACAGCCGATGCAACCACTGAAATTCGCCATGTGTTACAAAACCTTAAAACGGCGGCCATTTCCTCGGTCAATACCATGAATGTGGCGATGTCGAAGTCATCGGAAAATGAAACCAATGCTCAAAATACAGGGAGTGCACTGAAATCAATTCAACAGCAGATTGTCAGTATCAATAGTATGAATACTCACATCGCCTCGGCAACGGAGGAGCAAGCCTCGGTCGCTTCTCAAGTGGTCGATAACGTCGTCAATATGAACGCTTCATTTGAACAAACATTGCAAATTCTGTCGCAGGTTCGTAATGTTTCTGAGGGATTAGTCGATTTTGCCGATGAACTAAAAAACGCCACATCTCAATTCAAACTTTGACCATAGAGCATTATCGAGATAATTGCTCAAGATAGAGAACCGGTATTGAGTTTACACTTAATACCGGTTTTTTAATTCCTTAAAGCTTATCTTTTTGTACCACTTTATCCCTGTTAACTAAACGCTAAGAAGGGGGATACGCACAGCAATAAGCCTGTGATAATAATGATATACAGCGACACGCCCTTGTACTTATGTAATGCAGGTACTTGGTACACTAAATAAGCGGGTATCAAACAACCCACTAAACCAAAAATTGGACTACAAATCGACGTAAAGCTCAGCACTGGCGCATTCAACACAATCGCGCCCCAAGATAATAGAATGGTAAAAATCATGATGCCGTAACCAACAAGCTTTTTGTTGATACGATCTTCAGGCATATAACGGCGCAGCATGTTCATGGTCAATCCTTGGCAAGCTTCCCTAAAACCAAGATATACGCCAAAGTAAGCCGTCATCACCGCAAAAATATTCAAGGTTAAACTCAGCAATTTCAGTGTTTGTCCCTGCATACCTTGGGCAACCATAGCAAGAGCCGAGATATTTTCTTCCGATGCACGCACGGCCTGATCATGTCCCATTGCTAGGGTGAATGACACGGCATAAAAGAACACCACGACAAACAAGACGCCAAAGGCAATGTTCATGGCGCGCATCGCTTTAAAGCGCGCTACCGCAAGGGATTTTTCCCGCGAACGGTATGAAATCACCATAGGGCTTAAACTTTGAATAAACAGAATCGATGTTAGCGTAAAGGGCAGCATAACGACCGCATCTTTTAACCAATCTCCCGTTGCTGGGATAGCGCCGATATTATTGATATCCCATTTATCCACCATCAATAACCCTAGCACGGCGACAACGCCCAACTTGGTCAGTACCATAAAAGTAGAGATCTTAAACAAAAGATTCTCACCGCGGGAGGCTAAAGCAACAAGACCGCAGATCAAGGCTAAACCATAGAAAGGATTTTCTGACAATAACGCTTTAGTGACCCCAAAACTTTGCAAAAATGAAGCACTGTCGTTTGTAATGGCCGTTGAATAAACGAACACCCAAATGACCAGCATGATGAAATACAAACCACCCAACAACATACCCCAGTTTTTACCTAAGTAACCCGAAATCACACTCGGGTAATCCTTACATTCTGGAGATTCTGCTAAGGTATTGATAAACAACCGTTGGAACATATACATGGCAGGATAGCCAATAATGCCAGACAGTAAGAAAACCCATAACCCCATCAAACCGACCTGCACAGGCAAGAATACGATCCCCGCGCCAATCGCCATTCCTATACTCATGATAATCCAGCCCCAATCCGTACTATCGAAGCGGGTATCTGCTTTCCACTGTGCAGCAGTAATTGTTGCATCCATCATTTCACCTTTACCTAGTTGGTATTATTTTGTGCAAATATATTTGAACAAAACAAACTCAGCAATCAAAATACTCAACTTTTGTTGAACAAAGAGTTAAAGCTCACAACTTGACTGAAAACGAGATAAATAGCGCACAAACCGCAGTGACAAATGAAATTCATTAAAAAATAATTGCAATAAAGCATAAAAATACAAATAATGTTGCACATACGCCGACCTAGGCATTCAATTTTATTTGCAAGTTGGAGAGACTATGAAAACTATTATTCACGCAGAAAGCGCACCCGCGGCCATTGGCCCTTATTCCCATGGCACAGTCTATGGCAACCTCATTTTTACCTCTGGCCAACTCCCTGTTTGTAAAAAGAAAGGCAGCGTAGTTGACGGTGGGATTACTGAGCAATCGATTCAATCATTAGAGAATCTCAAATACGTGCTCGAAGCGGGTGGTGGCAGCTTAGAAACGATTCTTAAAACCACTTGTTATCTTGCAGAGATCAGTGACTTTGCCGCCTTTAACGAAGTGTATAAAACCTATTTTAAAACCGACTGCCCAGCTCGTAGCTGTTTTGCAGTGAAGGACCTTCCACTGGGCGTTAAAGTAGAAGTTGAAGCGATAGCACACGTTAAAATTTAAGCATTAACATAAGGTTGTAAGCTCATGAAACCCCAATGGCAGCAGTATATTCAAATCATTAAACAAGTGGTTAAGCCCGCATTAGGCTGCACAGAGCCCATCGCCGCCGCTTACGCCGCCGCCGTCGCCCGCGCCTTGCTGGGTGTTGAACCCGATTCAATTGCAGTACAAGTGTCTGACAATCTTTATAAAAACTCTATGGGCGTGTTTGTGCCTGGCACAGGCAAAATCGGTCTGGCAATTGCCGCTGCAGCAGGCGCCATTGCGGGTAATCCGGATGCGGGCTTAGAAGTATTGGCCGTGATCACGCCAGAACAAGTCGCTAGAGCACAGGCCCTTATCGATGCGGGCAAAGTGACGGTCGAGCGCACCGAAACAGCAGAATTTATCTATTGTTGTGTCATCGCGAAAAAAGGCGACCGCGAAGCCTTAGTGAAAATCTGCGGCGGCCATACACTGATCGCCGAGAAGCGCCTCAACGGCGAATCCGTCTTCAGTGTCGATAGTGCGAAAGCCACCGCAACAGGTTCTATTTGTGAAGGGGTAGATATCACTATCGAGTCCATTTATCGCTTCGCCGAAGACGTCCCCTTTGAAGAAATCAAATTCATTCTCGAAGCCTCTGAGTTAAATGGCAAATTATCCGATGAAGGCATGGCGAATCCCTATGGGCTTGAAGTCGGCCGCACCATGAAAAGCGGCATAGCCGCCGGCATTATCGGTGAAGACTTACTGAACAAAATCGTCATGTTAACTGCTGCAGCATCCGATGCTCGCATGGGCGGGGCAAACTTGCCCGCCATGAGCAATCTTGGTAGTGGTAATCAAGGCATAGCGGCAACTATCCCTGTGGTATTGACGGCACAATGCTATAAGGTTTCGGAAGAAAAACTCGCCCGCGCCTTGATTATGAGTCATCTAGGGGCGATTTATATCAAGTCCCATTATCCACCACTGTCAGCATTTTGTGGTAATACCGTCACCAGCGCAGCCGCTTCTATGGCCATGGTGTATTTAGCCGGTGGCTCGTTCGAACAATCCTGTTTCGCGATTCAAAACGTGATCAGTGACAGCTCTGGCATGGTGTGTGACGGCGCTAAAGCGTCCTGCGCCATGAAGGTTAGTACTTCATCCAGTGCGGCCGTGCGCTCATTTTTGATGGCGCTCAGTAGTCACAATGTCTCAGGCCAAGGTATTATTGCTACCGATGTAGAGAAAACCATTAAAAACATTGGCAAAATGATCCTCAATGGCATGTCATCCACAGATGTCACTATTATCGATATTATGTCGGCATGATGATTTTAACCCGCTGAATATTTGCGGGTTAATAACTAAAGGTTGAAATTGTGAAACTGCAAGATTTAACGCAAAGTGATCTGGATATTCTGAAATCCATCGAAAATATCGTCGATGGCATCGCTGCCATGTATGGCCAACACACAGAAGTGGTATTGCACAGCCTAGATGCGAAACATCCGTCTGTGGTCAAAATTGCCAATGGCCATGTCACAGGCCGTGAAGTGGGTGCTCCAATAACCAACCTTGCCTTGCTCAAGCTCAAAACCGGTCAGGATATTTCCAACTCTTACCTGACTAAATGTGCCAATGGTAAGACGCTAAGATCAATTACGACGGTGATCCGTAACAGTAAAAATCAACCCATAGGGTTACTGTGTATTAACAGCGACATGGATGCACCACTGCAATCAGTTCTGCGCACTATGATGCCAGAGCAACTCCTTGGCAGCGAACTGACCAGCTCGCCCGAAGTGTTTGCCCGCAATATCGATGAAGCGCTCCATAGCACTATCGACAGTGTGAACCATGAGGTTCGCGCGAATCCCGCGATTTCACCTTCACAAAAGAGTCGCGAAATCGTCAATCAACTCCACGAGTTAGGGATTTTCGAACTCAAGGACAGTGCCCAAGTCGCGGCCACTCGATTGGGGATTTCAGTGCATTCGATTTATCGCTATCTGCGGGAAATCAAAGCCAATCAAGCTTAAAGCGAGAAAAAACTCGCCTAAATAGAAAGGGCTAAGGTGTAAATAACCTTAGCCCTTTCGTTTTATTATTTTTGCACTTGTGATTGCGCTTGTTATTGCGCAGCTTGTCCGCTAAAGCCCATCATATTCCATGCCTGCACTGTGCCATCGGCCATTAAGGCAATGGCATCGAGCAAATTGCTGCGAATGTCGCGCATTTGGCTCAAATCAACGGCTTGTTTATCTAATGTTAACGCAGCCTCACCTCCCATCCACACCGCAATCGAACCATCTTGGCGTTTAACCGTAAACCCTAAGCCTGTCGGGAAAATATCCGTTGCTTGGGTAATTTCAGTTTTGGGTCCAGAGTGGCCATCAACCACAGTGCCATCCTGTTTTAAAAAGGCAAACTCCCGCTCATAGGTCACCACTTTACTCACCTGAGTGACTTCTTGATAACGTGGTTGCTTGTCTACCAAGTCCCAACCTTCCCAAGCAATGGCCGTATTATCCCTGCGTAACGCGACAAAACCCTCCTCAAAGGGATAAACCTTGTGCACTTTTTGCAACTTATCCTGTAGGACTGATGTATCGGCACCATTGAATTTACTGCCCCATACGTGCAGTTGACGACTGATGGTTAGGGCGGCAAATGCGCCACGATTTGCATAAATATCAATCACTTTATTGGCGCGTTTTGTAGTAGATAAACGCGCTGGAAACGCGACGTGATACTCAGTCAATTCGCCCTCACCCCAGGTATATACGCTGCCATCCGCCAGCAGCGCCGCAAACCCATGATCCGTGTTGACAACTTTCACGGCAGGCGCTAATTGGCTGAGTTTTGCCAGTTGTTCGCGGCCTTTTTGATCATCGTTGACCCCGCCCCAAGACACTAATTTCCCTGTCGCAGTCCTCGCGGTAAAAGCATTATTGTTGGCATAGAGCAGATCGACATGGTTAAGCTCAGAGGCCACGTGGCGACTATCGCCACCATAAGCGGCATCGCCCCAAGTCACTACTGCTCCCCCCAGCTTTAAGGCAGCAAAGGCACCTTTATTAATCAACACAAAATCAATATTGGTCATCGCAGGCGCAGCATATTGACCCGAGAGCAGTTCGGCTGGTGTTGAATCCAGATTAGACCAACTGACTACACTACCATCTTGTTTGATGGCCGCATAAAGCCCTTCTGCCAACACAAAAGAACGAACGCCTGTCAGCACTTGCTTCATCCCCATCCCCCAAGGAATAAGTTTGTCATCACGGGTTAAGGCCGCAAAACCACAGGTATTCTCCGCCGCGTATAACTCTTTTACATTGACCAGAGGCTCTGCGGCATTATTGATATCGCCACCACATTCAGCATCGCCCCATGCCACCACAGTACCGTCTTGCTTGAGTGCCGCAAATGCACTGAGATTACTGTAGATTTGACTCACTTGGGCTAACTGGGCAGGCATAGGGATTTTGGTAGAATCGTCGGCCACCTCAAGATTGCTCGGAATGGACGTTAATGAATTATTCGCGGCGGATGGTGATCTGTGAGCCAATATCGTGTCAGAAATTTGCTGTTTTAATTCGGGCGATATATCAGAATCCTGTTTATCTATGAGTAAGTTAACCACATGACCCAAAGCAAAAATCGCCAGCGCTACACCGCCCCACGAGACCTGTTTTTTATCCACAAGTATATCCTTATCGTAACTGCAAACTCTCACTGAGTTTAAACTGGAACATAACGTCGACTGAGTACGCTAAATGTGAACTGTGATTGTAACCAAAACAGGGCTAAAATGACATTGCCCTAAAGTCGAAAGCTGGCCTGATTCAAGTAAGATGAGCATATGAGCAAAAAAATAAAAGCAGCGTATCTCGCTGCTTTTATTGAATATGATGTTGAGGTAACAAAGGGTTAATCTCTTTTGCCCACTTTCTCTAACCCCCAAACCAGTGCAATCGCCGCTAACATACACACAATGGCGAACAGCAGTTGTGAAGGCTGACCCGTTACTTGCTCAAAATTAAGCGGGGAAATATTTTGCTCCAGTAAAGGTACTTGTTCGCCGTGGGAGTTGGTCCGCCAAGTTAAGATTTCTTTCCATGGCCAAATTTTACCTAAGGTACCTAACATTAATCCGGTTAGAAACACGATAGTGGCATCATGGTATTTACGCAGCAGCGCCGACAATAAATGGCTGAACGTCAGTAATCCCATCACGGCACCAGCAGCAAAACAGGCCAAAATATCCAGCTGAATATTTTTAGCAGCAGCGAGGACCACAGGATATAACCCTAACAATAATAAGATGAAACTGCCTGAAATTCCCGGCAATACCATAGCGCAAATCGCAATCGCGCCGCCGAAAAAGATATTCATGTAACTGGCTTCTACCGCGACCGAATTCAGCACTGTAATCGCCCATGCAGCCAGCACACCAAGCGCAAATAACCCTAAACGTGCCACAGTGAAACCACTCACTTGCTTAAGCATATGCACGACAGAGATAAGAATAAGCCCAAAAAAGAACGACCAGATCGGGATGGGATGTACCGCCAACAACCAAGAAATCAGCTTAGCAAAGGTAAAAATACTGGTCAGGATCCCCGCCAGCAGACTCACTAAAAAGCCACCATTAATATGGGCAAATGCCCCTTTTATGCCCTGCGACTTGATTACGCCCCAAAGGGAAGGATTAATGCGTTTTACACTATCGAGCAAAGTATCGAGAATACCCGTAATAAACGCGATGGTGCCGCCCGAAACGCCAGGCACAACATCAGCAGCGCCCATGGCCATTCCCTTAAAATACGTCAGCAAATATTTCACTGTGAGTCCTTGTAGTTAAATCAACATGCCATTGCCGCTACACGACAAATTGGCCGCAATTATACGGTGTTACACTTAAAACCGCGAAATGAAGTTTACTTAATTAAGCCGACTGGTATTTGTTGTTATCCTAATGTTACACTCATCCGACCAGAGCAACCCAAGCTCAACTTGGAACAGGCTCAAGATAACAACACCCCTTTGCACCATTATTAAGGATGACCATGAGCCAGACAGACTCTTCTAGCACTGCAGAACAAAAACCTAATAAAGTGCTCGCGCTCTACCACAAAACTCGCCGTTATCCCTTCGGCCAAAAACTGTTTTCAATCATGGTTTCACGCATGGCGCCCTATTTCGGCACCATCAAACCACTGATCACTGAATTACGCCTTAATCATTGCGCCTGTTTAATTAAAAAACGCCATGCCGTTCATAATCATATAAAAACTGTGCATGTGATTGCGATTTGTAATGGTCTAGAAATGGCCATGGGCGTGATGGCCGAAGCCTCTATTCCAAAACATTTACGTTGGATACCTAAGGGCATGAGTTTGGATTATACGGCTAAAGCAGGCAGCGATATTTTATGTGTCGCCGAAGTGACCCCAGAGCAATGGACTCCCGGCGATATGCTGGTCCCCGTCACCGCCTACGACACCCAAGGAGTGGTTGTGGTGAAAGGACATATCAAATTGTGGATTTCAGAAAAACCGCAAAAATAAACGCTTTGAATCAAGACTTACACTTAATGTCAGCATTTAAAAAGGGAGCTTTGCTCCCTTTACTTTTTAACCTTCAGCCGTATTTCGCAAAAACATTCGGTGAACTGAATTGCGCGGCGCCTTGCTCGCTCACGTTTAAGTACGAACTGTTAGATACGAGCTTTTAAAATCCCAGCCCTATCGCAATATAGCTGCACCGTTATGCAAAATATTAAGCAAAATGGCTTGCAGTAAAACGCTCAATTAAACGGATAAAGTCGGCTTCAGCAAGCTTGGCACACTTTAAGGTTTGTTCATGGGATAACTGCACGTCCCCCAATCCTTCTGCCATATTGGTAATAGCGCACACAGCCAACACGGGCAAACCACAATGCGCCGCCGAAATCACCTCTGGCACCACGGACATTCCCACTACATCGCCACCGATGATTTGCATCATGCGGATTTCAGCCGCGGTTTCAAAACACGGGCCAGAGTAAGACACAAAGACCCCTTGATTCACTTCAATGCCTGCGGTTTTTGCGACACTTAAGGCTTCTGATCTCAGGTTTTTATCATAAGCATTGGCTAGGCTAAAAAAGCGTGGACCGTAGTTATCATCATTTGCGCCCGTCATGGGCGTACCCGGCATAGTATTAATGTGATCGCTGAAAATCACTAATGATCCCACGCCGATCCGCTCTGGCCGTAATGACCCCGCAGCGTTAGTCACGAGTAACAATTCACACCCTAAACGTTTGAAAGTACGCACAGGCGTCGTCATCACCTTCATGCTTTGGTGCTCGTAAAAATGCCCGCGGCCTTTCATGCACACTATATCGATGCCATGTAAGCTGCCGAGCACGAGCTCTCCCGAATGACCGACGACGGTACTCACAGGAAAGCCGTCTAACTCTTCATAGGGGATCACTACTTTGTTATCTAAATTATCGGCAAACGCGCCAAGCCCTGAGCCCAAAATCATAGCAGCACGGGGAGAGAAATTCGGTTTACGGGCTCGAATCGTCGCAAGGGCATTAATAACGGGATCATGGCTCATACAAGGTACCTCAT
Organism: Shewanella sp. SM101; assembly: GCF_025654465.1. Classification (NCBI taxonomy): domain Bacteria; kingdom Pseudomonadati; phylum Pseudomonadota; class Gammaproteobacteria; order Alteromonadales; family Shewanellaceae; genus Shewanella; species Shewanella sp. SM101. Next base: position 165,570 of record NZ_JAKKRH010000002.1, on the reverse strand, counting down.
AGCAAAGGAATGAAAGAGTAAACGACCCTCAGTATAAGCGGGCTTAGGGTTGCAAATAATCGCGATTAATCGCACTATTGTGCTGATAAAAATGACAATAACTGAAAATAATGAGCCTAAGATGAGCAAGATAAACGCACCTGAACTCGTCACCTTGAAGATGCTACGGTATTTCCATCGAGTGGCTGAAGTGAAAAACTTTACCGCTGCCGCCGAGCAACTGCATTTATCGAAATCTCCGCTGAGCGCACAAATCAAAGAGTTAGAATCGCTCCTTGGCGTTGACCTGTTAACCCGCAGCACTCGTCAGGTCGAACTCACGCCCTATGGCCAATTGTTAAGAGAGAAGTGCGAGCAAATATTCGAGCTGGTGAATACCTCATTGGAACAAGTGGCTCAGCTTGGGCGACTCGATAGAAACCATATTCGGATTGGCATCATGAGCTCGCTGTTTTGGATGGGATTTGGTGACATACTGAAAAGCTTTCGTAAGCAATGCCCTAATAATGAGCTGATATTTCAAGAGTTATCACCCGAAACTCAAAAAGTCGCCTTAGCACATCAAGAAATCGATTTTGGCCTAGTGCGCTACGCCGATACCTTAAATTTGCCGCACCTTCTCGCCGAAACCATCACCAGCGAACCTATGGTGTTAGCACTGGCAAGTAAGCATCCCTTAGCCAGACGCAAAAGCATCGACTTGAGTGAACTCAAAGATGAGCCTTTTACCTTACTCAGCCGTGCCAATTCTGCCTCTAGCGATTTAATTATCGCCAGCTGTCAGGCCGCAGAATTTATGCCGCAAGTAGTACAGGAAATGGTCGAGCCCAATAGCTTGATGGCCATCATCGCTGCCGATAACAGGGTATCCATAGTGCCGCAAAGCTATGCTTCACAACCTTGGCCTAGGGTAAAGTTTATTAAGTTAAAACAAACCATCTCCGCCGATATCTGCCTGATTTATCGGCCAGAAATGGCTTCGCTGCCAATTCTCGATAGCCTGAGGGACTTATTGAAGCAACAAATCAAAACCATTTAGATTGTCTCCCAAACGAGTGCTATGCTGAGTTCAATACTCAGGGTTCATATTTTAAGGATATCAAGATGGATGAATTTTTAGCTGCAGCCATTGAAGAAGCTAAGCAAGGACTCGCCGAGGGCGGCATCCCCATTGGTTCGGTATTAGTGATCGATGGCAAAATCGTCGGGCGCGGCCACAATAAACGGGTACAAAAAGGCAGTTCAGTACTGCATGCCGAAATGGATTGTCTCGAAAATGCCGGCCGATTTAGCGCCGCCGAGTACCAAAGGGCGACCTTGTATTCCACCCTATCGCCCTGCGATATGTGCAGCGGCGCAGTATTACTTTATGGCATACCAAAAGTCATCGTCGGTGAAAACGCTACCTTCCAAGGGCCAGAAGCCTATGTAAAATCCCGCGGCGTGGATGTTACTGTGGTCGATAATGCCGAGTGCAAACAATTGATGCAGGACTTTATCGCCAGTAATCCCACACTCTGGAACGAAGATATCGGCGAGTAATGGTTCGACAGTCTTCTCAATCCGTTTTTGCTTTTTTGTATTTCACTTTTTACGTTGGCGCTATTTCACTTTCTACCTTTCCTGTATTTTACTTTTTGTGTTGGCTGTATTTCATTGGGGGCTAGCGCCTGCTAGGCTAGCCCTCCCAAATTCCAGTGAAAAGTGAAACATGTCTACTAGCGAAAGGAACTCAGCTAACGTGTCAGCAAACTTACCTAAAGACCCTTGGTCAAGATCAGACTCCACGCAGCCTGTTGTAATGACGATACCCGCACAGCGTAATGCCAACCTAGATGCTATTCGCGGCTTAGCCGTGTTGGGGATATTTTTTATGAATATCTATTTTATGGGCATTACTTTTTTTGGCTATGCGCCCCATGAAACACAGCCGCTGTCGGATCACATTATCAAAGTGTTCAGTAACTTTTTCATCGAGGCACGCTTTATCAGTCTGTTTTCCATCTTGTTTGGTGTTGGGCTTTTTATTCAATATCAGCGATTTAGCGCCAAAGGCCTAGAAGCTTACCCACTACTGCGATCACGTTTAAAATGGTTAATTGTATTTGGCCTACTCCACGGCATTTTTATTTGGTCAGGTGATATTTTATTCACCTATGGCATCAGCGGATTTTTAGCTTTGTGTTACAAAGATTTAAGTGTTGAAGCCCTTAAGCGCAAAGCGAATATTTTTATTTTAAGCGCCTTAGTTATCATCACGCTGGTTAGCCTTACTGGAAGCGATGAACCTTTCACTCGAGAATCGAGTCTATTTGCAGAGCAATACAGTGCATGGACCTCTGGCTATGCCGACCAACTATTACTGCAATTGATGCAAGTTGGCTATATGGCACTGGTGATCCCTTTTACCATAATGTGGTTTACAGCTGGCTTGATGTTGCTCGGCATGGCCTTGTATCAACAGGGGACTTTTGAGCGGGGTTTTAGCAAATCGGTACTGGTAAAGTTAGTGCTGGCAAGCGTAACGCTATCACTGCTTGATACCATCTTAGGTTTAACGAAAAATACTATTCTCGTTGCGTTTTCAGATGTGTTAATCATGCTAAGTGCTATTCCTATAGCGCTGATTTACATCCACATTATAGTTAAGGTTTGCCAGAATAATCCTAATATACTGACTCCGCTGCAAAATGTTGGCAAACTCGCGTTTAGTCTCTATATTCTGCAATCCATCGTTGGCGTGTTAGTGTTTAGACACTTAGCTCCCGAATTGCTATTGAGCTTAGATAGATGGGGATACATGGCCATGGCGCTGGTTTATTCAGTAGTACAATTACTGTTAGCCAGCCTGTACTTACGCTATTTCAAGCAAGGGCCGCTGGAGAAACTGTGGCGCCACCTCACATTTAAAAAATACACGGCATCACAAGAACACAAGCAAGCTTAAAAACACTGACACGAGATTGATACCAGATAATGACGAACAAAAAAACTACCAAAACGGGCAACAGCGTTTCACCTCAAACCAATCGTTCTCAAAAGAGTCGAGCACAAAGCGGCCGCGCTCAAAAATCCAATACAGCCGCTTCAGGCTCAAGCCTTATGCCGCTGTTATTGGTGGTGATTTTTCTTGCTGGCTTAATCGGCGCAGCGCAGCAACATATGCTGCCAGTCGGGATTGCGGGCATGTACCTCACACTAAGCCTGCTCACCTTTATCGCCTATGCCATCGATAAATCCGCCGCTAAACGTAATAAATGGCGCACTAAAGAAAGCACATTACATCTGCTCGCCCTCATGGGCGGTTGGCCCGGCGCTCTATTTGCCCAAAACCTGTTAAGACACAAGTCCGTTAAAGCCTCATTTAGAAACGTCTTTTGGATCACCGTTGTCGCTAACTTAGCCGTGCTGGGTTATGGCATAAAAACCAGCGCCGTAGATATGTTTATCTAATGCTCTTATGTAAGGGCTTTTATATGAGGCGCCTTATCTAAGAATCGCTATCTAAGGGTGGTACTCTAAGCAGCATGAGTCGCGGCATCGATCAACTGCTCAACCACAGACAACGCCAACAGTGCTGACTGAGTGTCACCTTTTAATTGTGCCGACACTATCGCACCCTCTTTGAGTAAACCTATTGCTGCAACGAGAAATTGGGTCTTGGCTTCTGGCAAGCCCAATGCCGATACTTGCTGTTCAATTAAACTCGCCACTCGCAGTTTATGCAGGGCGCAGAGTTGGTGCACTGGATGACTCGGCTCAGTAAATTCGGCGCTGACATTGATAAAAAAACAGCCGCGAAACTCACACAGTTGCGGCACTCTTTGATTAAACCAATCATCGAGCGCGATAAATAACCCACCAATGCCCTCCCGTCCCGCTGGCAATGCGTTCACTCGCTCGCTAAGCCATTGATAAAATACCTCATCACGATAGCGAACCACGGCTTCAACTAACTCATCTTTACTGGCAAAGTGGTGGTACAGGGTCTTTTTGGCGATCGCCGATTCCTGCAAAATCTGGTTAATCCCCACCCCATGCACACTTTGAAAATAAAACAGTTTAAATGCGGTAGTGACCAATTGCTGCCGTTTATCCGATGGCGTACCTGTCTGAATCTCAGTGCCCTGCATCAACTCATTCCTCTTCTTTGGTAAACATTCGTTAGCAAATTTTAGCTAACAAATATGAGTACTATCTTCTCACGAGTAGACAAGTCAGTCTACCCGTGAGAACATTCACATAGGCAGACAAATCTGTCTACTTAGGTAACTAAATTAAGTTAATAGTGAAATCAAGAATGAACACGGAACACCACAGCATGTTAGCAGCGATGGTTTTCTGAGCATTCAAGTCCACAATTCATTATCAAAATAAGGGCTTAACACAAGCCATTAATAGGAGAGAAGATGCAAAGAATCAATCCACAGAATCTAAAGATGGCCTTGCTCGCAGGGTGTGGAGCCACGTTGTGTATCAGTAGTTTAGCGACGCTTGAACAGCTAACACCGCAAACCATTTGGTTGATGGCCCCCTTTGGTGCCACTATGGTGTTGTTGTTTGCCTTGCCAGAAAGTCCACTCGCTCAACCGAGAAACATTCTCTGCGGCCACTTACTCACGAGTTTGGTTGGACTGATCATTCTAAATACTTTAGGAGTCTCCCCGCTAGCCTTAGGGCTTGCGGTCGGATTAGGCATAGCGGTGATGATGCTAACCCATACTGTGCATCCACCAGCGGGAGCGAATCCTCTGGTCGTTATGCTCACGGCGCAGCACTGGGATTTTCTGTATATGCCCGTCGCCAGTGGTGTTGCGCTCATTCTGGCTTTTGGTTGGCTGTATCACAACTTAGTTTGTCGCCGGCAATACCCACAAAAGTGGTTTTAATCATTCATCGCCAATAAAAAAGGGCAATTTTAAATTGCCCTACACTTTCTCTAAAATACAAAATTGGCTGTCACTTTGCCTTTAGAACCAACTCAACGCGATACTGATAATCACGCCTGTGATCATCAATTGCATTAAACAAAAGCCCATAATATCCCGCGCTTTTAAGCCTGCAATCGCCAGCACGGGCAGTGCCCAGAAAGGTTGAATCAAGTTAGTCCACGCATCTCCCCAAGCAACGGCCATTGCGACCCGAGCGACATCAGCACCTAAAGCTTGTGCGGCGGGTAACATAATCGGCGCCTGCACGGCCCATTGGCCACCTCCCGATGGTACAAAAATATTCACAATTCCTGCACTGATAAAGCTCCAAAATGGCAGGCTCTCGGCGCTAGCGATGGCCACAAAACCTTCCGAAATACTTTGGGCTAAACCCGACTGCACCATCACAGCCATAATGCCCGCATAAAAGGGAAATTGGATAACAATACCTGCGCCGCCCTTAATGGCCTCATTCAAGCTGGTTAATAAACTGCGTGGTGTTTGATGTAAAAGGATGGCGAGGAACAGGAATAAGAAGTTCACTAAATTGAGGTTTAAGCTGCCGCCCTGCACCCAAAAGTAATAACCTAAGTATACAAGCCCAGCGCCACCGACGCTCCAGCCGAGTAAACAGCTATTTTCTAACTTATCCGCAGGACGGCTTTCAGGCTGACGCTCGCTCATATTTGCAGAGTTAAGCTCTAACGCCGAAGAATCAAGTTCAGCGTCTTTGTCATCAAGGGCGCTTGGGTCAACATAAACACTGTCCTTATCTTCAGGCAACATAAAGCGATTCACTAAGGGCATGACCACAAACAGAATTGCCACTAACAATAAATTATAACTCGCGAAAATGGTGTCACTGGTGGGGATGATACCGATTTGCGATTCAGAGAAATGCCCCGCCGTCGCTATGGTTAATGGGATCGAACCCGCAAGCCCACCATGCCAAACCACAAAGCCGGAATAGGCGCTGGCTACCAACAATCGATAATCCACTTTCACTTTACGAGCTAAGGCTTTGGCAAATAACGCGCCCACCACTAGCCCAAAACCCCAGTTAATCCAACTGGCGGCCAGTGACACCAAAGTCACTAAAATAATGGCTTGTGGTGCCGACTTAGCCAATCCAGCAATGGCATCGAGCAGCTTTTTAATCGGCGGCGAGCTTGCCAACATAAATCCTGCCACCAGCACTAACAGCATCTGCATCGAAAAACTTAACAGAGTCCAAAAGCCATCACCCCAATAATTGATGACTTCCAGCGGGGTTTTATGTTCGGCAACCACAGCAGCAATTAATACAACTAAGGTAAGTAAAAGCACGAAAATATAAGGATCGGGTAAATATCGGTCAACGAGTTTGACCAGAGGTTTTGCCGCTTTGTTTAACATAGACTTTCCTTGTTTATTATCTGAACTAAAACGTCAACACGCCCTAGTTCTTATTTGTTTTTATTGAATTTTTATTGAGCCTTAAGCCCACAGATTAAGCGATCTCTAAAACAGGATAAAGTCTTGAGGGAGTTTTTAACGGTTTGAACTGGTAGCACCAGATATCCCGCTCAACGCACACGCGAGTGCCGATAGCATCTGATGCTAAAAAACTGATAATATGGCAAAAATTAACTAAGGTGCTCTTTATATGAAAATGTTACTTGCCGTTGTGGTGATTGCTGGGGTGATTTTTTACTTCTTTACCTCGATGAACGGCCAAAAAGCCGCCCAAGAAAATATCCGTTTAGGCAATGAGTTTTTAACACAAAACAAAACCAAAGAAGGTGTGATCACCACAGCTTCAGGTTTGCAATATCAAGTATTAACTCAGGGCGATGGCACTGTTCATCCTAAAGCCAGCGATACAGTGACAGTCCATTACCATGGCACGAAAATTGACGGAATTGTGTTCGATAGTTCAATAGAGCGCGGCGAACCCATAGCGTTTCCACTTAATCGCGTAATTAAGGGGTGGACTGAAGGCTTACAGCTAATGACTGTAGGTGACAAATTCCGTTTTTATATTCCGAGTGAGCTTGCCTACGGGAACCGCAGCGCAGGTAAAATTAGTGGCGGGTCATTGCTAATATTTGATGTGGAACTGCTTAAGATAAACTAAATGTTTGTTCTATAGATGAAAGCCTCCAATCTCCACGGAGGCTTTTCCATTTTACTTAATAAGTTAATCCGAACGGATAATTTATCAATTTACCCTGTGCTATAAGTCACTTAGCTCTTATTCACTTCAAACAATTGTTGACACCTCTCGCCAATAGTTTAAACATAACCCTAATCCCCTCGATATTTTTAGACTTCAGCGGTAAAGGATTGCACATTGGCCATTCCCAGAGTATTCATCAGCTCCACCTGTTACGACTTAAAACACATCAGAGAAAATCTGAAATACTTTGTTAAAACTATAGGTTATGAGCCTGTTCTATCTGACGATGGCGATGTTTACTACAGTGTAGATGCGCATACACATGATGCTTGTCTTAGTGAAGTAGCCACTTGCCAATTGTTTATCTTGATCATTGGCGGCCGCTACGGTGGTGAACATAAAGACAAAGAAGGCTCTATCACCAACAATGAATATCGAGAAGCAGTCAAAAATAAGATCCCAATTTTCGCTTTAGTCGAGAGTGCAGTCTACTCAGACCATCACACCTATCTTTCAAACAAAAAAAGTAACCCTGATTTTTACGAAAAAATCGCATACACAAGTATCGATAACATCAAAATTTTTGGTTTCATCGATGAAGTAAGAAAAAACAGTCTTAACAATGCCTTAGTTGCATTCAATAATTTTTCTGATATGGAAAGTTACCTAAAAAAACAATGGGCTGGAATGATGTATGACTTGCTTGCAGAAAGAACAAGAAATGACCATGCCAAAACAACTAATAAGTTAATAGATGACCTTACTATTGCATCAAAAAAATCTGAAGAGTTAATCAAGATACTGCTTCGTTCAACCGATGCAGAGCATGCTGAGGAAATAATTAGTGAAGTTGAATTAAAAGCTTTAGCAGAAAGCTTTTTAGGGTGGATGTATGAGTATTTTGAGTCATGTCAGTTCATCATTACAAATGTTACTGAACTTCCAAATATCCAAGATTACGATAAATGGTATGAATATTTAGCGGCCACTGATGAATTTCACATTGAGGTCTTCAAAAAAGAAAATGGGATCTCTGCTTACCTACACTCTCACTCGTCGGCAAAAGCTAGGCGTATATACGAAGTTGTTGATGACACGCGCACACGCGTGATTGATCACAATATTCAAGAAGCATTCGAAGCTCTGAAAAAAGTGGATGAAACTACTAGGAAAAGCATTCTTGAACAACTTTTTATAATACTGTGAAAGCCAATTAATTAGTCGAAAAAGTATCATTCACCAAACTGTAGTTGCATTACAAACAGCACTTTGATTGACGGTACTGTGTTTGACAGTTCGGTTGATCGCGGCGAACCCATCGCATTTCCGCTTAATCGGGTGATTAAAGGTTGGACCGAGGGCGTACAACTTATGGTTGTTGGCGATAAAATGCGGTTTTTTATTCCCAGTGAACTCGCCTACGGTAACCGTAGCACGGGCAAGATTGGTGGTGGTTCTGTGTTAATTTTTGATGTGGAACTGCTTAAGATTGATTAAATCAGTCTTCAATGAGTCTGTCTTAACGCATTCGGCTGTATTCATAAAAAACCTAACGCTTAATAAAGAAAAAAGCCCTGAATCTTCGCAGGGCTTTATTTTTTAACCAATAATATCAAAATGTTGGATGATTACTGGCAGGTTGCCGCGCCAATATCAACCCATACTGCTGCAACACCCGGTACATCACCTTTAGTCCAGTAACTCGCCTTCCAAACACGACCGTTATAGCGAGTAGTTTGACCGCCGTTATACACCACACCCGCATCCCAACCGAGATCAACTTGGCTGAGTAGCTGCCATTGGTCTGCGGTGCGAGATGGCGTATTGCCCTGAGTCCAATACTTTGCTTTCCATACCAACTGACTATGACTCACAGTATTACCCGTGTTGTATACCACACTGGTTTGCCAAGCAGGATAGTTACCGGCATTGGGATCGGTTGCATCGCAACCACCACCGACCACTTTTGGCGTCACAGTCAGATTCGTCGATGCACTTGCATCTAAGGCACCATCGGAAACCAGCACGCTCAAACCATAGCGAGTCGCTTCGGTAACATTGGGGCCAGTAACGACTAACGTGGCACTATTTTGCCCGGTTGCCGACACGCCTGCGGGCACAGTCCAAGCGTAGGTTAAGGCATCACCATCTGCATCGGAGGCACTCGCTACTATACTGACGGTTTTACCCGCTTCCACTGTTGCAGTGGCAGCCACACTCACCACAGGTGCTTGATTAGGCGTATCAGCCTTGTTCCTCACCAGCACAGTATCGCTGGCAAATAGCCCTTCAGGATCGGTGACTTTAAGGCTAAAACCATAGGCGACATCGGTTTGGGTTGCTCCCAGTTGAATAGTCGCATTCGCCATATCTGCATTCGCGATGGCAACACTTGGCCCAGAGACTTGAGTCCAGAGATAGCTTAAGGCAGCGTTTTCAGGATCGCGCGAACCGCTACCATTGAGCGTCACATCGGCGGGACCTGTGACATTCACATCCACGCCAGCATTGGCAATGGGCGCTTTATTCACTGGCGGAGTGGTGCCTTCACCATGACCTAAACCTTCGTGCATGGCATTCAGAATGTCACCATTATCGGCATCAAGTTCCCACGCAAAAAGCCCACCAAGTTGATTAGAAAGCACATATTGCCCCTTGGCTTTAACTGAACGAGCATCATCGAAAGTGATTAAATCGCCAGTAGATGCCTTGAACAAAGATGGCGCCTCGGCCGTTTCGTCATAGCTGTAAGTCCAACCACTTCCCATGTAATCGTTCGCTATCTGACGATAATCCACCACACCAGCTTCCCAAGTACCTTTTACTTTGCCCGTTGCCGTCCCCGTGAAAGGATTATTACCACTGTAGCCATTCACACCTGTCCAGCCGCGGCCATACATAGCGGCACCGACCACAATTTTCCCTGGGGTCACACCTTGGCCTAACAGCGCATTAACGCCATTAGCTGTGGTGTAACGAGTATTAGGATCCCAACTCGCTTCATACAGATTGGTTTGATGGCCGAGTTCAGTATTAGTCCAACCACCATTAAAGTCGTAACTCATCAAGAAGATGTAATCCATGTACTGCTGAGCAGCCTGATAATCGACTTTTTGAATTTTATCGTCACCTGCGCTAATAGCAGAGGTCAGCTCATAGGTACGACCCGTTTCGGCGCTTAGTTCATCAAGCATTGCCCGCAGTTCACGCATCAGAGTCACATAGGTTTCACCGTCATTGGCATTACCTAAATTTGGGTTAGCGCCATTCCCCCCTGGAAATTCCCAGTCGATATCTACGCCATCGAAGAATTTCCATGTCTGTAGAAACTCTTTCACCGAAGCGACAAAGATATCGCGCTTGGTTTTATCACCGAAGAAAAAGAAGGGGTCCGAGAGGGTCCAACCACCGACCGAAGGTAAAATCTTCAAATCTGGATGTGCTTGCTTAAGTGCCATCAATTGACCGAAGTTACCTTTGTAAGGATCTGAATGCTCACTCACTCCCGCCTGCGGTATTTGAATCGCTGCCCAAGGATCGTGAATCGCAACTTTAAAATCACCACGACCACTACAGGCACGTTGCAACGCTTCGAAACTGCCTTCGATTTCTTTCAAGCTATCATTGATTCCATCACCACCACAAATTGGGGTAAAGCCATATAAAATATGGGTTAAGTTTTGCGCAGGTATCTTATCGACCGGGAATTTACGACCGTATACGCCCCATTCGACAAAGTAACCGCCCACCACTTTGCCTGATTTATTAGCATAGGGACGGTTGTTTTCTTTTAGGGGAGCATTGAGTGGCACTAAATGGCTGCCGTCGGTATCAGCCACGAGGATTTGTTTAGCATCACTCGCCGTACAGCCATCGCTGTTACACAGTTGTACTTGCATCTGATAACGGCCGCCCTTGTTCACCTTAAAGTTAGCGGTTCCCGACGCGCCAGATGGGCCTTCCCAAACTACATTGCCGTTGAGTAACACTTGGGCTCTATTGCCCACATCGCCACTCCAAAGGTTCCAACTAACGGAGACATCGGCGGCATCTTTCACCGTAACTAATTGATTGTAAGCGGTAGCCGCTTGATTCACTTCAATAATAGCGAACTTAGTTTCGCCCCAACCTAAAGTCGGTTTACCGGGCGTCGCTGCAAAAACGCTGGCACTGATGGTAGATGCCAGCGCTGATGCCACTAGCAAGGCTGATGTTGAAATTTGAGTCTTGAACATGAGATATCCCTATTGAATTTTTATATGAATCAATAAGGCAAACAAAGCGTAGACAGGAAACAGCACTCTCTTAAAACCATGCAAAACGACTGACAACTGCACGAAGAAAAACCTGTGGTATCCCCGCTATCATAGGTACAGACGAACCCTTAGACCGGTGGCTTTGCGTCCCAGTTTTTCAACTGGTTTGCCTTTTACACACAATGACAACGTTGTCATTGCAAATATCAGCATAAGCGTAAGCGCAATAAAATTGCAACAAAATATTATCAACTGTGTTATTGGCTAAAATCGTAAATAGAACTAGGCATCTGATAAGAAAGGAATTATGAAAATTAAACTATCGCTAATATTTACTTTGGGTAATGAGGATCATCTGAATACTTTAAGAATAAAAAAACAGGACTCGATATGCCAAAGGCATCATAAGTCCTGCTTTATATTTCACAATTTACGTCGCTTATGCAGCTAAACCTCAATCACTAAACATTCATGGCGCAAACCATTGTCGAGCAACATGATGATCCTTATGCGCGGGGCATTTATTATTCTTATGCACGGGGATAGTCCCTTGCGAGCATCACAGATAAACCGCGGCAAACCAAGGTTTCCATATCATCGACACGATTGATTTTCATCTCAGCTAAGGGCGCGCTCAATGCCATTTGCTTTAAGCTTTCGAGACAGCCTTTGTAGTAAGGAGCGCTATTCATCATACCGCCAGCGAGCCAAATTCGATTGGGATTAAATAAATTAACCGCCCACGCTAATCCCATGCCGAGATAACTGCCCGCGCGATATAAATCATCCTGAGTGGAGATTCTGCGGCTGCGCACTGAATCGCCACTGGCCAGTTGCTCTAAACTAAACTCGCCAGATTCGGTCATCACGCGACAAGGCCCCAACTCCCCCGCCACGCCCGTCGCTCCCGTAAAGACTTGTCCATTAAAGGCAATAGACATACCGATCCCAGTGCCGCACATGACCAATAACTCACAGGCATATTTAGCATCACAAGTCGCTTGCATACCCGCATCGATATCGTTGCAGATAAACTTAAGCTCACCTTGGGTTTTGACTGTATCGAAGCTCAATCCATTGAGTCCAGGTAAAGATTTACAAGAAACCAAACGATTATTTTGTACCAGTCCAGGTACGGCAATCGCTAGTTGGTAATGCTGTAAATCATAATCACGTTCAAACGCCGCAATTTGATTATTTAACTCTTCAATTTTAAAACCTTCACCTGTGGGGATTTTATATTGTTCTGTATGTCCCGCGAGCTGAAGTTCGAACAGGGCTTTGGTACCGCCCACATCTATTGTTAGTATTTGCATCGCTTACTCCACTGATACATGTGCCCCACTCTGACCCCGAGTGGAGATGGCAAATGTTAGCATAGGGTCCAAATGTTAGCGATTGAATAAAACTTAAGTTGCTAATTTGTAAGGAACAAGTCCTAATTAAAACATGACCAACCTTTTATTTAATTCACTTTTCATGCTCAAAATCACATAAATAAATTAACAACAAACCCCATAACCTCAAGCGTCTTACCTGCACAAATTCACGATTGTATACAAAATCCTTTATTCGCTACCCTTGCATCTAGCGCGCTAGACTTGCGATAATCCGAGCCGGTTAAAACTCAAATCAACATAAACCTACTCATCCTTAGTCGATCTTCGCCTACCGACTCGCATAGCATGCCAGTCTCTATTGGAGCCCATATGTCACAATCAATCGCTAACCGTCTCGGTGCTATTCGTAACGAATTAACATCTGCTAATCTCGATGCTTTTATTATTCCCCGTGCCGACGAATATCTGGGCGAATATGTGCCAGCACATAACGAACGTTTGTACTGGGCAACCAACTTTACCGGTTCGGCGGGTATGGCTATCGTATTGAAAGATAAAGCCGCAATATTTACCGATGGCCGCTATACGGTTCAAGTTCGTTTGCAAGTCGATGCCACACTTTTCAGTTATGAAAGCCTAACCGATACACCACAAATTGAGTGGTTATGTGACACGCTACCAGCGGGGTCTCGCGTTGGCTTCGATGCGCGCTTACACACCTTAGCTTGGTATGAAAATGCCAAAGCAACTTTAAATAAATCCCAAATCGAATTAGTTGCAGTTGAGCAAAACCCTATCGATTTGCATTGGCAGAATCGCCCAGCACAGTCGAACGCGCCTATCACTTTGTTTAGCAACGAGAGTGCAGGTAAAACCAGCCTGCAAAAACGCATTGAAATTGGTGCATTAGTAAAAAAAGCCGGTGGTGATGTCGCCTTAATCGCCGCCTTAGATTCTTTCTGCTGGCTACTCAATATTCGCGGCAATGATGTACCGCGCCTGCCCGTTGTACTCGGCAGTGCCCTGCTCCACGCCAATGGTGATATGCAGCTTTTCACCGATTTAAGCAAACTCCCAGAGGGCATTGAGGAGCATGTTGGCGCTGGCGTCAGCTTTAAAAGCGAGGCATCTCTTGCCGATACACTCGCCAGCATGCAGGATGTAAAACTACTGGCCGATCCGAATTCTGCAAACGCTTGGGCACAAAACATTGCCCGTGAGGCAGGAGCAAAATTGATAGCTGGAATCGATCCTGTCGCTTTACCTAAAGCGCAGAAAAACGCCGCAGAACTGGCCGGCATGCGTGCCTGTCATGTCCGCGATGGCGTCGCAGTGAGTCGATTCCTTGCATGGCTCGATGCCGAAGTGGCAGCCAATCGTATGCACAATGAAGGCACCCTTGCGGATAAATTGGAAAGCTTTCGCCTAGAAGATGAGCGTTACCGCGAGCCAAGTTTCGACACGATTTCAGCTGCCGGTCCTAATGCCGCTATGTGCCATTACAATCACAACAATGGCACACCAGCCATAATGACAATGGACAGCATCTACTTAGTGGATTCTGGCGCTCAGTATATTGACGGCACGACAGATGTGACCCGTACTATTGCAATTGGCAAAGTGACCGATGAGCATAAAAAAATGGTTACGCTGGTGCTAAAAGGTCATATCGCGCTAGACCAAGCTCGCTTCCCAAAAGGTACTTCAGGCCAGCAGCTCGATGCATTCGCCCGCCAATATTTATGGCAACATGGTTTTGATTACGATCACGGTACAGGCCATGGTGTGGGTCATTTTTTAAGTGTGCACGAAGGTCCGCAGCGCATAGGCAAGAATGTTAACGCTATTGCCCTGATGCCAGGCATGGTGCTTTCCAACGAACCGGGTTACTACCGCGCCGACGATTTCGGTATTCGCCTAGAAAACCTCGTCGTAGTGCAACACTGTGAAGCACTGAAAGGGGCTGAGCGTGAAATGTATGAATTCGATACGTTGACTATGATCCCTATGGATGCGCGCCTTATTGATAAGAGCCTGTTAACTCAAGGGGAAATAGACTGGTTTAATGCTTATCATCAGCAAGTATTCAATACACTTTCTCCGTTGATGTCAGGGGATGAATTGGCTTGGTTAACTCAAGTGACTAAAGCAATTTAGCACTCCACTGATAAATAACGATTTAAGTCGTTATTTTAGTCACTTACGCGCTATAAAATAGAACGCCCAAGGCAATTAGCATTGGGCGTTTTTTTAGCGCTATCAGAGTGTTTTAAAACCCACGCCTTATTTCAAAACCATGATTTCAAAACACGATTTAAAAACATGAGTCGCTAAACCATAGTAGGTTGTGCCATCGGCTGATAAGCATCATCCAGCGATGCTTTAGACAACACTTCAAAGTCCTGATGAATTGCCATAAAACAATCGACTAATTCAGGGTCGAAATGCTGACCTTTGCCTTCAATAATTAAGTCGATAGCCTCTTGGTGGCTAAAGGGCCGCTTATAACATCGGGGAGACGTCAGCGCGTCATAAACATCAACTAGGGCCACTATCCTCGCCGAAAGCGGAATATCTTCACCTTTCAAACCAAGGGGATAACCACTACCATCCCACTTTTCATGGTGACCCGAAGCAATATCGCGGCCCATCTGAATAAAAGTACATTGGGGCGCATATTCCAACAAACTGCGTAGCACTTGTCCCCCGATCACAGGATGAGCTTTAATTTGCTCAAACTCCTGCGGCGTTAATTTACCCGGTTTAAGCAGAATCGCATCGGCGATACCGACTTTACCTATATCGTGCAAAATGGCCGACAAACTAATGTCTTGAATATAATCTTCGTTCAATTCTGCAGGAGGATTGGCGGCCAGTAGTCGCTGCGACGCGAGCATTTTCGAATACTGCCGCATACGTAGCAAATGCGCGCCCGTTTCGTTATCTCTGTATTCGGCGAGTTTAGCTAAGCCTAATACGGTAGCTTGGCGTGATGCTAAGGTTGAATCGAGTGCGTCAGCCAACTTACCTAATAAATAAGTGATGGTTAACGTCAACATGGCATTGGTCACGATAAAATTGACCACGACAACCGCCCAAATACCGACGCTATAACCTTGGGTTTCAGGCCAATTGAGCCAATTAAAATGATAGACAAAACCAATCAATACCAAACTTAGCCCATTCAAACACTGGGCATATAAGCTGGCTCGATTTCCTAAAAAAATACCGACTAACGGCGGGAAAATAAATAACCAGAAAAAACCAGCTCCCGAAGGGCCAATCGCAATTAAAAAACCGATGCCGATAGCAAAACCCAGCAAGCAGCCACAGCCAAAACGCGTACTATCAGCAAGCTTAGGAAAATACAGTAAAAGCAGTAAAAACAGATAAGCCAGCGTATCAAATACCACCATAAACCAGAGATCGGCGATGACGCATAAATACACACTAGTGATATATACAGGCACGCAGAGAATCGCTAGAAAGCCAAATAAACGTTCAAAGATCAAACGTCGCCAATGTGGCAGTGCCGCCGCTGTTCCCAAGGACGCTGTGGCTAATTTAGTTACACCACGCCTAAGTGATATCGCCATGGGAAGTTCCTCTTATGTAGCATTCCCGCTGTGAGCTAATAAACTAGAAGAGCAAAATCAAGATACACCACTGAAGCAAGGAAAAATAAGCCATCTTTTGTTGCCCATTAAAGAATAGACTAAGGCCAATAAAGCGCTCCATGAATACTGCGATATCAAGCCGAATCAAGGACATTAGCCCAATATCATCGAACATAATTTATATTTAAGATGAAAGACAAATACCCACTCAAGACATAAAAGAATAACCCTATACAAAATACTAGAATTAACGATTTAACAGGATAAACGCTCGTTTAACACCATATTCTCACTACTTAAAAACTTTATATATTGCAATAGCTTATAAATACGACGAACGATTGATTTTCACCTGTCAGCCATGAGAAACCGCTCTCCTATACCCACACAAAAATGATACTCTTATCACATAACAAGCTTACTCCGATGAGAGTCAGCACAATAAAATTCGCGCCTAATACCGCGCCCTGAACCCTAATGAACCACATCGGCCCTGAATGGACACACTAAATGAGCCAGAGTAACGCCTCAGCGAATAAAATAGTTAATACACAGAGATCAGATCAAGAAATCCGCTTAACACCACAGGATGAACTCATTTCCACCACTGATACTCGCGGTATCATCACTTACGTCAATGCCCGCTTTGCCGAAGTATCAGGCTATAGCGATCAAGAATTAATTGGCAGTGCCCATAATATGGTGCGCCATCCGGATATGCCGAGCGCCGCCTTTAAAGAAATGTGGGAAAAACTTAAGTCAGGCCAATCTTGGCGCGGCATAGTCAAGAACCGCTGTAAGAATGGTGGCTTCTATTGGGTTGATGCCTTTGTTTCGCCCTTGTTTGAAAACGGCACTATTATCGGTTACCAATCGGTACGCATTCAGCCTCAAGCCACCTACGTCACGAAAGCTAATGAGATTTACCAAAGACTCAAATTAGACAAATCCATTCCTAAACCCTTAAGTTTAATGCAAAAACGTATCGTATCTGCGGTTGTAGCCTCCACAGGTTTACTGATCGCTGGCTACTTTTGGGGCTGGGGCGTAATTATCGCAGGGGCAATTCTGATGAGTTTAAACCTCGCCATTTTCTACGATGAGGCTTTTCGTATTCCCGCTAAACTGATTGAAATGCAAAACAAATATGACTCTATCAGTCGTTACATTTACTCGGGTGCAGATACCTCTTCTATCCTCGATTTCCAGCTCATCATGCTACAGGCCAAAATGAATGGCGTACTGGGGCGCACCCAAGATCAAGCCAATCAATTACATGCAATTGCCGATCAATTAGTGGTCGCGACCGAGCAAACCTATGTCAGCCTAGATCAAGAGAAAAATCAGCTAGAACAGCTCTCTGGCGCGATGGAAGAAATGAGTTCAACCATCACAGAAGTGGCGCAGAATACACATCTCACGTCCACCAGCATCAATACCGCCTATGATCTCTGCCTTAAAAGCAGTGCCAACATGAAGGCCAACACTCAAAAAATGGAGCAACTGGCAAAGTCTGTTGCCGATGCCACCAACAATGCCCATCAATTAAATAAAGAAGCCGAGCAAGTCGCTAATGCGATGGGCGAAATTGACTCGATTGCCGAGCAAACGAATCTCCTCGCCCTCAATGCCGCGATTGAAGCTGCCCGTGCGGGTGAGCAAGGCCGTGGGTTTGCCGTGGTCGCCGATGAGGTTCGCGCCCTATCGAGCAGAACCCAGCTATCGACCAACAGTATTTCTAAGAGTGTCGATAAGATGTTCACTATGCTCAACGCATGGGCCAAAGAAATGGAACAAAGCCGTCAACATGCGGAGCGTTGTGCCAGCGATATTCAATTGTCCGCCGACAATGTAAACACCATTTACCAAGAAGTGAGTGATATCCACACCTTTGCCCAACAAAATGCAGTGGCAGCCGATCAACAGCGTCAAGTGGTCAATGAGATCGCCAGTAATATTCACTCCATCACCCATGCCAGCGCCGAGAACTTAGCCGCAACCCATCTGATTGGTGATGCAGCCCATCTTCTTAAACACAATGCCGAAAAAGCCCTCGGCCTGAGGCGCACCTTCGGTTAAACATAAGTACAAGATCCAAAATACCGCAGCCTAGGTTGCGGTATTTTCTAATATAGCGAGCTTTAATCCGTATTGTTGAGTCAATATTTTACTCAACCCTTGTATAGATCAATAAGACCTAGCCCACCTGAACCAGTGCCAAGCCTTTTATCCCCTCCTGATGAAATGGTGCAGATAAAATGCCAAAACACTAAAAAGTACAGGTTTTAACCGAAATTTTTGCTATACTCCGCGCCCGCCATTTTTCTTATAAAATCTGTGTGGAAGAATGAGCCAGCCGGTACACCTCTCTCCTTTAGACGAGTGATAAAGAGGCTAGTGGCGCTTGAATGTTTGAATAAGTGAACGATAGGAATCCAAAATGAGATTTGAATCTTTTAGTTTTTCCCCCGAGATTTTGCGCGCTATCTCAGATTGCGGTTATCAACAAATGACGCCTATTCAGCAGCAAGCGATACCTGCTATCCGCCGCGGCCAAGATGTCTTAGCCAGTGCCCAAACCGGTACGGGTAAAACCGCCGCTTTCGCGCTGCCGATCCTGCAAAAGATGGTTGAAAAGCCAAGCGAAACGCTAAAGTCGAATGCCCGCGTATTGATCCTTACGCCGACCCGTGAGCTTGCAGCTCAAGTGGCTGACAACGTTACGGCTTACTGCAAATACTTAAACTTCAGTGTCTTAACCATTTACGGCGGCGTAAAAATTGAGACTCAAGCGCAAAAGCTGAAACGCGGCGCCGATGTGATTGTTGCCACCCCAGGTCGCTTACTTGAGCACCTTACCGCCTGTAACTTAAGCCTGTCGAACGTCGACTTTTTAGTGCTAGACGAAGCCGATCGAATGCTCGACATGGGCTTTAGCGCCGATATCCAAAAAATTCTTCAAGCGGTAAATAAGAAACGTCAAAACTTGTTATTCTCGGCCACTTTCTCAAGTGCAGTGAAAAAACTCGCCAACGACATGATGGTTAAACCGCAAGTGATCAGCGTTGATAAACAAAACACTACAGCCGACACCGTTAGCCAAGTAGTTTATCCGGTTGAACAACGCCGTAAACGCGAACTGCTTTCTGAGCTTATCGGCAAGAAAAACTGGCAACAGGTATTGGTATTTACTGCGACCCGTGAAGCCGCCGATACACTAGTCAAAGAATTAAACTTAGATGGTATCCCATCTGAAGTGGTCCACGGTGAAAAAGGCCAAGGCAGTCGTCGCCGCGCCCTGCGTGAGTTTGTGGCGGGTGATGTTCGGGTGCTGGTTGCCACCGAAGTCGCCGCCCGAGGTCTGGATATCCCAAGCCTTGAATACGTAGTCAACTATGACTTACCTTTCCTCGCAGAAGATTATGTACACCGTATCGGTCGTACAGGCCGTGCAGGAAAAACAGGCGTAGCCATTTCATTTGTGAGCCGCGAAGAAGAGCGCACGTTAGCCGATATCGAAAAATTGATTGGCCAACAGATTCGCCGCGTCACTGTGCCAGGTTATGAAGTTGGCAGCCGCGAATTGCTATTAAAGCAATTACAAACCCGCCGCAGTTTTGCCAAAAAGCAACAAAGAACCGACAACGTCGGCGCTCAAGTTGCTGCTGAGAAAAACATGCAGGGCCGCCGCGTAAAAATGAAAGTTGGTCAAGCACCGAGCAAGGCCAAAAAACTTAAGTAATTATCCGTTGATTGATATTATCAGTGTTTGTCAATATTGATAAAACAGCGATTTTTAAGCGTCCATAACCGGACGCTTTTTTATACTTACTCAATAATAACCTTGGTAACCTTTATCTCACCGTATTATGTTACCCAATAACGCTTGAAGCCTTGTTTCATTTATACTATTTTCGCCTCGCCACCCAGCGAGAGGAAGCATAATATCCGATCGAGTACTTCCAGGGTACTTCACACTACAGATATCGGTAAAATGGGTGAATCCATCATATAAAGGTTTTACATAAGGATTTGGCATAATCCCCAATTCAGCCAATACCATTAATTGTCCGCGAAAACTATATTTCTCATAGTTAGAAATAATTTTAGCTTTCTTGATGCGCTGTTCTAATTTTCCGGGTGTTTCATCTTGAGGAGCTTGACGGATCATATCGATTAACGATGTCAATATACTGATATCCTCTGGTGTAGGAGTACACGGGGGAATGGCAGTAAACTCCTCTAATTCAACAAGATTACCACACCACCTTTCATTCCATACACTCCCGGCATAGCAACTGAATATTTTATGTCCTTTTTCTATCCAAACATTTCTTCTTATAGAGCAAACGGGACAAACATCCCCTTCGCTGACTATTTTATGTTCGGGAACCGCTTGAGCGAACAAATAACTTAATATGGGTTGTCTTCCTCTTGGAAAACTTGAAAAGCCACATATATATGCCGAAATCAAATTCTCAATCGATAAGTGAGGATGCTCAAGCAACATTTTATAAGCATTAATACATTCATCATGACTATATTTGATTATCTGATTGACAGGATAACCACTTTGTTCAAGTGTTAGTATTTCTGCATTAGATAAACCGTCATTAGAATAGTGTGTAGTCCCAGACTCACAATCAAACTGGTCCCCATTATCTATTCTTTGCATATATCCATTTTCGTCTTTGATATAAGACTTTTTAAAATAGATTTTCTTTAATATTTTAAATAATCCCTTATCCATTTTACAGCTCCCGTGATTGAATATTGAAGTGCAATACAATTTATCGATGACCACGTTGAACGCCACCATAGCGCTCCAAATACTTCACCATTTTTTGACTCGTGGCGGTATAACTACCCATATGAAACTCGCCATGCCAATGGGCCAGCTCAACAGGAAGGTGACCTAAGTTATTGGCATGATGGACATCGGCCCCAGCTTCAACCAGTAACATGAGAATATCGAGTAATTGCAGTTGGCAGCAATGCAATAAAGCCGTCATATTTTGTGAGTCGATATATTCGACATCAACACCCTGTTTGATCAACTGTTTTACGGTAATGATATCGTGTTTTACCACTGCATCAATTAAGGCTTGCCCCATCAGCTTGTCGTTCACTCGTTTTAACCACTCCAACACTACGCTGTAATCGCGATAAAATCCAAATGGTTACCGTTATAAATACCTCACCAACCAACCCCATCAGTATCACATTGGTGCAATCATCTGCATTGGCTTGTAAGAATGTTCGGCAATTGCCGCTCTTTTAATGCTCGTACCCGTTTAGTGCTAACTCGAACCACTCTTAAGCAAGTTAGATATAACAAATATAGATTTACGCAATATCTCTTTTTCTAAAACGAGGGAAATATTAACAACAACGACTTAAAAAACGAAGAAAACAAAACCAAATTAAGGACTTTATATGCAAACCGCTTCGATGTTACACAGGTTTTACTGCACAACCATCTTACTACTAACAAGTCTAACGGCTATTGCGCAACCCATTGCTAAGGATGAGTTTTCCATCAGTCCGCTACTTAATGGTCAGCAAATCCCTAAGGTAAACTTGCAAGATATCAATGACAAAACGGTCGATTTAGCAGAATTAACCCAGAAAAAACCAACCATTTTCTTCTTTTACCGTGGTGGCTGGTGCCCATTTTGTAACAATCAAATGGGGCAACTAAAAGCGATTGAGCCTGAGTTATTAAAAATGGGCTTTCAGTTAGTGGGAATTTCACCCGATACGCCAGCTCAACTTAAGGCTTCGGCGGCAAAAAATGAACTTAAATATCTGCTGCTTTCCGATGAAAAAATGCTGGCATCCCAAGCCTTTGGTTTAGCTTTTTACACTAGCGAAAAGGTGACTGAAACCTATACCGCACGCCTTAAGCTCGAGAATCCTTTATGGATCACCCCTGAAGGTGCCAAACGTTTAGTCTTACCTGTACCCGCCATTTATATCAGCGACGACAAGGGATTAATTCATTTTCAATATATCAACCCTAACTACAAAGTGAGGCCCGCGCCAAAGCTGATTTTAACCGCCGCGAGTTTGGTGGGATCGCAAGAATAAATATCGGTTTAACGACCGCTTTGCTAAACTAGCTCCGCCGCAATCAATATCGTCCAAGTTCAAATAGATAACATCACTTCAGCCCGCGGCGGAGTCATAATGAATTCTCAAACCTATAACCAAGCTGTGCTCGAACTCGCCCTTGCGGGTCTTGCCGATTTAACCGCTTCAGCACAGACCAAGAAAGCCCAGCGCACCTCTGCGCAGGAAAGTCATTTTTTGTGTAATTGGATGGTCGAGTCCTTAAAGGAAAAACGCTTTTCTAAACTGGTAGCCGACGATCTCACGGCTTGGATACGTTTGGCTCGCAGCCAAGGTGCGGGCGCCGAACTCAAGCGTTTGCTAGAAAGGATAGTGTATCAATATCAATCAGTTGAGACATCAGAGCCCGCTTTAGGCACGGCATTAAATGCCATGATAGCAACCTTAAAGCAAGCCGAATGGTTAGTCTTTACTGACACTGAAATCAGTGCCAAGCTGAAACTCGATGGTGATGGTCAATCTAGCTTAGTGATTGATGCCAAAGAATTTAATCAACATATTAAAGACAATCAGCTGATCAAGCCAATCAACTTATATGTCCGCGCCGATGAACAGACACTAACGCGTATCGCCCTGTCCCATGGGTTATTACTCAGCCAAGGCAACAAGAAAACCAGTTTGATTAAGCACCATAAAACCTATCAAATTTTCCCTAATAATCAGCAACCAGCTTTGTGTCAGCTATTGGCTTAAGGTAATACCAATCGTATTAAATATCTGTTCATTCAGCGGGAGTTCAACGCGCTTTAGATAAGGCGAAGGCTTGAAGGCATAGTGGTGCTCTGCCGAAAGCCTTAAACGCAGTATAAAGCGCGTTGCCATGTAGTGAACATCAGCCGCCCTTCGGGAGCCACACAGGCATCCCACTCCGGTGTTGCATTGACTTAAAAGGGAATAACCATTTCTGCGTCAATGCGCCTTGGATTGAGATGCCTGTGAGGCTCTGAACTGATTAGATATTTAATGTGATTGGTATAACAGCGAAAAGCAGAAAATAGCTTGAATATGGCGGATGTGACTGATTGTGATCCAATAAACAATTCATTCACACAGTTTAGATAGAATGACCATCGGATAGGTCTTGGCTAAAGCAGAGATAACAAGGATAAAAGCAATATGGTTAAGCGATGTTTGCAGTATAAACACTTAATTCGATTTGCCTTGTTCACCCTTTGCTTGACTCAACAGCACGCCTTTGCGGAACAGCTCAAATACAATATCACTGGCTCCTATTCTTGGTATCCGTATTTTATCGGTGATCAAGCCGAGGCGCCGGGGATGATCACTGAGCTTATTCCGATGATTTTATCTATGGCTAAAATCAAAGGTGAAATCCTCGCCCTGCCGCCCAAGCGCACCAATAATGCGCTAGAAACCGGTCAACTCGACTTTGATATCGTCAGCCCTAGTTGGTTTGAAAAGCAGGATTTAGGGCCGCTGTTTGTCAAATCGGCCCCCATAATGCAAATCACTGAATATGTGGTCACATTGCCAGAGAATGTCAGTAAATATAAAGATATCAGCCAGATAAAAGGCCAAGAAATAGGTACAGTGCGCGGTTATTTATATCACGACGATAAAGATTTTATCCGTGCAGACTTTACCTCAGAGCAGGAGCTGATCAAAGCCTTAGATAAACACAGAGTCAACGCTGTTATTGCTGGTAATTACCCGGCGTTGTATTGGTCGACTCAGTTGCGGATCCCTGTCGCACTGGCGGCAGTGCATTCTGATGGTGACTTAGTGTTTAGGTTGCGAAAAGAACATGCCGATTTGCTTCCTGCCATCAATCAAGCCATAGCGACACTGAAGGCCAATGGTAAAATTGACGAAATCATCAAAAAGTACACTCAAACGCTGGCAAGCTAATCTCACGCTAGCTATATGAGATATTTGCGATAAAAAGCGCCCGAAGGCGCTTAATCAATATCAATGAGGTCGCAGAATCTCAGTTTGACCATTCACAAGGATCATAATTAGCGAGGACGGCCGCATAGCTGTGACTCAATCCCAGAGTAGAGTAGTAATAACCTTTCCCCTGATTGTCCACTGCATAATGGATATCCTCGGCCCCAAGCTGTTGTGGTAATTGCTCACGCACATTGGCTAATGTAGGCTCATCATAAAGATAGGGGGCAAACGTCAGTACACTCTCCAGATAGACCTCAGTATGGCGGCAACTATTGCGACGGATCTGGGCAATAATCGCCTCAAACGCTTCACCCCGCTCCAACGCTAACCATTGCTCAGCGTAACGTTCAACTATGCTTCTGTCGGAATAGAAGAAATACCGCTTATCCGACAAACGCATCTGCACATCCTTGTAAGCCTCATTGAGGATCAGGCGAATATAACTGTTAACCGTTTGCTCACTATCCCACTCGAGCCCTGCCACGGCGGCGATTTGCTCCGCCGTGACTAAGCGTCCGTGTTGGCTAAATACCCTGATATAACCGACAAGTTCAATCATAGTGTCCAACTATAGTGTTCAACTGGGTAACAGGCCTCGCGCCGCCAATCTATCGGCAACAAAACCTAGGCTAAACTTGTCGAGAGTGGCCCGAGTTGGCGCACCGGTTTGAATATCCCAACCAAAGGCTTCATAGAACATGTCCAGCGCCGTTTGCATGTCAGCGCGGTCCATCTTGATGGTGCCCTCTTGACCGAAGTTTTTATCTGGATTCAAATCATAAACCCAGTCACTGAGTACATCATGCTCTTCGCGCATATTGCTTTCATTCATTTGCAATACGGTTAAGGCACGGTGTAAATGCAGCACTCTTTCCGCCTTAAAGTCCAATTCCGTTTCTGTGGTTTCAATCCCTGTCACTAAACTGAACATCTGCGATTCAATGGTGCTATCGCCTTCATAGTTGCGATTTTTATCCGGTGATGCCAGCAGTGGGAACATCCAATTACACAGTGTCAGAGAGTCATGTAATACGTTTTTCACCAGCGACCATTTTGCAAAACGGATCTTAGCCACATTGATTGGGGTATACCAATTCACCTTATCGAATGCACCTTCACCCCATTTTTTCTCGGCAATCGCCACTGTCATATCGTGTGGCAAACCACTGTTAACTATGTTGATGTGGGAATGGCACTGAGCATCACGGTTAAAGACGACGTTGATTAACGTACCCACCTGACCCGCGGTTTCACTAGCATGGTGCACGGCAGCATTAGTTTTCTTGTTGAATACCTTAGTGGCACTTTCTTTGTGAATATCCCAATTACCTAACTTGGGATTGGTTCCATCTAAACCCCAGCGCTTGATCAAATCATATAAGCCGTCGGCCATATGGGAAATTTCACCTTCTTTAAACGCCACTCGGCGATAAAAATCAAGTAAGAAAGCGGGATCTTGGTTATCCCAGAGCGCCCAAGGAATACTATTAAATTCATCTTCAGGTAATAAATGCTTAAACATATCCTTTGTTTTTAGGAATTTAAATAGATGAGAAATGGAGCCATAGTTACACCAAATACCATAGTCATCGAGAATATGAGCCCCTAAAGCGCCCGCCATCGCATGTGCTTCTGTACCATTTTTGGTGCCCATTAAATACTGTGGTACGAGGAATCCCATACAGACGTTAGATATATGTTCGGTTTTACGACCGTATTTGCTTTTCAATTCAGGGACTTTTAGCTCGCAGAAGCAACGTATTGGGCATGAATGACAGCCTCCCGTACGCTTCATCCACTTATTGGCATATTCCACACCTATGTAGCTTTCTGCCATCGAAGTTCGAAACCCAATACGATTGCGTTCATTCCATGGCACTTCGCCTAAATCGATTTCTTGATCGGCAGCGCCCCACTTCAAACCGGGCCGAGATTTCCAGCGGCTGATGGGTGCTGAGTACTCAGCCCAAGATTGCGGCGTTGAAGGAACGACACCATTATTGTTGGCACCGATAATACCTAAAATATGGTCATCTAAGGCACGCATCTTTTCATTATTGGCGGCGATTTTAACGGCACCAGTGCCGATAATGCCGATCCCTTTACAATTTTTGGACCCCATTACCGAGCCATGACCACCTGCTGAATGCCCGCCCTGAGTCATAATGACAGAAAGAGGCACTTGGTTTTCACCCGCTTGGCCAATCGCAGCGACTTGTGCATTGGGTCCCATCATTTGCGCGATCATAGCGTGGGTATCAAATATACCTTTACCCCATAGGGCATCGGCAGGTTCAATCGTGACCTTATCATCCACAATTTTAAGCCACACAGGACTGCTCGCTTTCCCCTCTATTGCTATCGCATCGAAACCCGCAAATTTCATTGCGGGTGAAAAATGCCCACCAAAGTGACCATCGGCAATCAGATGTTTTTCAATTACAGGACTACGGGAAGTAATGGTTGTTCGTCCAGTACAAATAACGCCTGAACCCGTTAATGGCCCGGCAGAAAAGACAATAATATTATCTGGGTCGATTGCTGTAATATTATCCTTATGATCATCCCACAATATTTTATAACCAATACCCATACCACCGATATAGTCATAATATTTATTGATTGGCTCATACCATATATGATTAGTTGTTAAATTAACTCTGAGGACTTTACCCGCCCAACCACCTATTTTATCACTCATATTATTTCTCCTGAATTTAAGAAACTAAGCCGGTATATTTTTCGTATTGTTCTAATGCAGCTTCAGCCTCTTCCCAGTTATAAAATTTAATTGCACCTGTAGGACAAACTTGCGCGCAGGCAGGTTTACCGTTACATAAATCACATTTGACGGCTTTCATTTTACTGCGAACAACTTTAATGACTTGCTGAGGACACTTATCTGCACAATAACCACATCCGACACAACGTTCTTCATCAATCACTTTGGCGCCAGTTTGTTCGTTCGTTGAAATAGCTTGCTGTGGACAAACTTCAGTGCAAACTTCGCAGTGGCGACAAGTGGAAGGAACAACGGTTTTATCGCCGCACTCTCCTCGTTGTATTTCATAGTCAAATTGCACACCATGTGGGCCATAGTTCATATTTCTTTCTACTTTGACGCGGGCAAGTGTCGGACTGCTATCCCCTTCATGGTTCCAACCACAGGCAATTTCACAGCGTCTGCAACTAACACAAACCGTAGGGTTCACCACCATGAGTCCACCAGGCATGACTTCTACTATCTCTTGGCTATTACTGTCACTGCCACAACCGGTCAGAAAACTTATTAATGTTCCGCTATAAACTGTACCGACAGCAACGCCCATACCGCCTTTAAGCATTCCTCTTCTGGTAATCATATTTGATCCTTTATTAGTCAAAGCAATATAATTAAAATATGCATACACTTTGATTCCCGACAATTTATGCTAAAGTAATTATGTCTTTGATTTTTAACCTGCGTCACAATTACCCATATTGGGGCATTATTAGATCAAGTTACACGACATGCATCAGAGTAACGTTTTCAAGAATTAACAATTCAACATCTAGCAAATTTAAATAATGCCTCACTTCAAATTACCTTAATATAATTAACAAATAACTTTTAAATTTGGTTAATTAAGTGCAACTCGACTCATAACTAAGCTAATATCTATACCGCATACATTCCGATTAGAGTCCCGACAGAATCTAATTAAAAAGGAATGGAAAATGATGAAAACGAATACCCGTTCTCAATGGAAAATCTTTACGCCAATGGCAGTCGCAGTCTGTCTGATGACAGCCTGTTCCGATGGTGACGATGGGAAAGAAGGACCACCAGGGATTGTGAGTATCAGCATTGAACAAGCGGATACACTCAAAGCGACAATAGAAAATGTGGTTATCGATGCACAAACTCATGTGCAGGTCGATTTCTTCCTCAGCAATGCCAATGGTATTGCGGTCACAGGACTAGAAAACCTGAAGGAGCTAGATACCTTAGGTGTCGGTATTGCCAAATTAGCACCGCCGCAGAAGCACTATCAAATCACCCAAGCCGCGGCTAATGCTATGGCAACAACTGGCACAGAAGTCATTAACTCTGCAGCAAGCGCGACAGATGCTGCGTTGCAATGGACCAGTTACATCAATAATCAAGTAGAACCTGCCACAAATGCCCAAGCGAATGCACAGACTCAGTGGCAAGCAGGCATTGAAAGCAACTGTAAAACGGCGTGTCTAACCTCCTTAGGCGCGGGCCAATACCGTTACACTTTGAGTAAACCACTCACGGGTTACTCCCAATTTACGGGGATAGATACCCAGTACTCGCCTGAGCTCACCCACAGAATTTACCTAGAGTTAAAACCGTTCGCAAATAGCCCAATCGACACTCAGTTGATCAACAGCGTGTACGATTTTGTGCCCGCCACAGGACAGACAGTCGCGGCGGATATGGGCCGTAAAGTGATCGCGCCGGAACAAGCTTGTTTTCGATGCCACAACCCAGACTTAGCCAATACCGATACTCGCCTTTTGATGCACGGCAATAAACGTTTTGCCTTTGAGGGCTGCGTTGTCTGTCACACGACTTACTCTGGCGATCCTGAAACGGGTAATAGCCTTGATATGGCGACATTGACACACCAGATCCACCAAGCTAAATATCAAATTGTAGGTTACAAGGGACAGCTATATGACTACGCCAATGTGACCTTTCCCGGTGATATGACCCAATGTCAGCAATGCCATATTCCCGGCGCAACGGCGCAAAGTGGCAATAGTAATATCCCCAGTAAAACCGCGTGTCTTGACTGTCACAAAGCGCAAATTCCCGCAGATTGGAATGGCACTGTAGCGGGGTTATTCCACAACAGGGAAATTTTTGCCAACCCATGGGCACTGGGCTGTAGCGGCTGCCACCCTGATAGCACTAATCCTGAAGGTGTTGGGCTTTTCCACAATGCCGCCGTGAAAACAGCCACTAGGCTGGTGAGCGATTACCAAGTTAAGTTACTGAGTTCGCAGCTAAGCGTTGAAACTAAGACCCTTGCGGTGACATTGCAAGTGCAGCAAATGGAGCAACTGCCCGCCAGTCAACCTATGATAAAATCCTTCTGGTTGATTGCCACAGGTGAAACAAATAGCGCGAATATGCCAATCAATAACGGCCAGCGTAAAGTGTGGGATTTATTAGCAAACACGAGCGACGTCGCCTTAAAAATTACCGCACCCAATCAGCTAACAGTCACTATATCTAACCTGTCGGCTGCCGATTTTGGCGATCTGAGTCAGTCAAAACTCTACAGTAAACTGGTGCTCTGTGCCGATAAAAATACCGGCTTTGCCGTTAACTGTAATATCGCAAATCAAGAGGTGAGTCTCAGTGCCATTAATTCGCTAAGCCTGCAAGGTCAAGCTGTTACGGCAAAAGCTAAGGTCGATGAACAGGCCTGCCGCCAATGTCATGATCAAGGATTAGAAGATAGAGTTCTGTCAGCGCATCAAATGAAAGGAATTTTTGAACCCAATAGCAGCTGTGGCACCTGTCATGCACCGCAAACGGCAACCGCACTGACCGATGGGCAATGTCAAAGTTGCCACAGTAATGATGCGATTATGTATCTCAATGCCAATGTGATGCATACTCCTGGGGCCAGCCAAATCAAGCCCTATCGCACCATCAACAATACTTTGAGCTACAGGGAAATGGTGCATTCACTGCATGCGGGAACCCGCACTGTAGTGGGTTTTGACAACCCACGTCCCGAACTCACTTACCCTAATGCAAAAAATAACTGTAGTGTTTGTCATAGCACAGGACAGCTCAGTCTCGAGGGGCTAAATGCACAGCAATCCCTGTTAGTTGCGACACCCGATGCAGCCAACATAGGGCAAATTGCCGAGTACTCACCAACCTTAGCAACCTGCACGGCATGTCACACGCTTATCGATAGTTTAGTCGTCCATGCACGTAGCTTTGGCGGGGTTTACCAAAGCGATGCCAGCGGTGGTCGAATTTACCAATCAGGACAGGAGTCATGCGCAACCTGTCATGCCGAAGGTCGCTCATCGGGGGTCGACAAGGTACACAAATAAGCCGTTAGATTTGATTTAATGCCAAAAAAAAACCGCTCACCATAATGGTGAGCGGTTTTATTTCATTCGTCCTATTTATCAATCTTTTGTCCGCACAAGGCTCAAAAGAGCAACGGCGAGCGCTTTACTTGATTTGACTTAGTTTAATGTCGTTGAGATTAAGGCTTGAGCACACTTTGGCTCTCTACTACCTGCGTTTGGCTATAGTCCTTAGGTCTAGAGTTCGACAAGGTCACACCACTTAAGGCTTCGGCGGTTAAGGTGTTATTGCCGTTCAATAAATCATTCAAAGTTCCAGAGTCGCCATTCACTAACCCTAACTCCCTGAGCATGGCATCGATAACAGGCGCATTGGCGCGATAGTTTAACGCTGCACTGGTCACTTGCTCTGCGATGCCACCTTGATGGTGAGCACCTTCGCCACCCGCAGCAAATTGATGACCTGAACCATAACCTTGAAGAATCTTAATACCTTCGATGTTTTCTAACGGCTTAACGGCTTGGGCCACAATTTCAGGCAAGGCCTTCAAAATGGCGAGGGATTTTTGCAGGGCAATCTGCTCATCACTCAAGACGTTTTCAGCTTCGTAAAGCGCTTGTTTACCTGCTGCTTCAACGGCATACACTTTTTCATCCGCTTCGGCCTGCAGTTTTTTCGCATCGGCACTGGCGCGCGCTTCAATCAGAATCGCACTCGATCTGTCTTCAGCGGCACGTTTCTCAGCTTCGGCCTGCACTGTTACGCCGACTGCATCACGCTCAGCTTCCTTACGAGCATCAATCACTTCAATCTCTTTGCGACGATTAGCTTCTGCCACTTGGCGCGCTGTGATTACCGCTTCTTCTTTTTCAACTTTCAGTTTTTCGGCTTCAGCTGCACGAGCACGGGCAGCTGATTCTTCTTCAGATTTGGCCGCAACCGCAATGCGTTTTTCCTGCTCAGAAACTTCGATATCCCTTTGCTGTTGAATGCGCGATTGCTCAATCGACTTATACTTTTCAATCTCACGGGTTTCGATATCTTTGGTCTTTTCGATTTCAGCGGTTTCAATGGCGCGCTCTTTAGCAATCTCGGCTTCGCGTTCTTCACGGGCCTTGTTTTCTTTCTGCTTAATAATCTCTGCTTTTTGATCGGCGCGTTTAAATTCGAGTGACTGTTGCTGGATCAAGCGCGCTTCTTCTTCCGACTTTTCAATCTCTAGGGATTCCTTTTCAGCTTCGAGGTTACGCTGCTCGATCTTAATGCGGTTTTCCTGCTGAATATCGTTGGTTTCCTTGCGTTTCTCTTCGATAATCTTCGCCAGACGCGCACGACCTTCGGCGTCAAATGCGTTGTTTTCATTAAAAAACTGCAAATCAGTTTGATCGAAACCCGTTAATGAAACCGATTCGAGTTCGAGACCGTTTTTCTCGAGATCGTTGGCGACGTTATTTTGCAC
Source organism: Shewanella sp. SM101 (assembly GCF_025654465.1). Taxonomy (NCBI): domain Bacteria; kingdom Pseudomonadati; phylum Pseudomonadota; class Gammaproteobacteria; order Alteromonadales; family Shewanellaceae; genus Shewanella; species Shewanella sp. SM101. Next base: position 133,699 of record NZ_JAKKRH010000002.1, on the reverse strand, counting down.
CCGCTGCACAAAATCGGCACGCTGCTCATGCATTTCTGTCATGGTCATTTCGGCGGCCACGGCACGCAGCACGTCGACAAACTTGGACTCCATCAGCTTTTTAAGCTCTTCAACACGGTTTGTACGCGTGCCTAAGGTTTGCGCTGCCATTGAAATACCATCGGAATGTGGGGCTACACGCAAGTAGAAATCGGCCTTCACATCGACACGCATTCTGTCCTTAGTGATCAGCGCATCTTTCTGGGTTTTCTCCACTTCGATACGCAGAGTGTTCATGTTTACCGAGATGGTTTCATGTAATACAGGCAATACAATAGCGCCGCCATCTTTAATGATTTTCTCACCACCAAAGCCGGTACGCACAAAGGCCATTTCTTTGGTTGCACGTTTATATAGCTTGGCGAAAATTAACCCGATCACAATGAGGCCGAGTAGCACCATACCCGCAACGAGCAAAATAAAACTACCGGATGAACCTACGTTTGTTAACACATCCATTTGATTTCCTTTCAATTGATTTATGGCTTGGGAAGATTAATTATCAAAACGCGTAGCAGACCAGACTCGGCCTTCTCGCTTAAGCAGCACGACTTGAGTGCCTGAGGCAAACTCGATATCCGAAGTTTCGGGCTCGACTAAAACGTAATGTTTTTGTTGATGTTTATCGCGAACGACAGCTTCAGAGGGCATGCCTTTAATTGCGCAACCTAAGGTGATAGTGCCGACATAGCCGCTAAGATCATCTAGCGAGATCGCACTCGATTCATTTTTAGGTAAATGATCTGCAAGCACTCGACCAAAATAACGGCAAGAAAATGCACTAGCGACAATAGCAATGGGTAAAGTGAACAGTTGCGGCAGTAAAAAACCGGCAACACTAACACTGATAAAATTGACGATATAACCCGCAATCGCAAAACTGGTCAGCGCAAGCACAAACCAAATAAGTAATGGGAGTCTATTTAGACACAGCCAACCGGCAATGCCCGTGAGTCCACCGGGGCTGACATCGGCGTCATAATCCGCATCGATAGGCACCCATTGGTCTAGCGCACTCATCATGCTTAGGCCAATAACTAACGCGAAGGCTTCAAACACACCGAGGGCCAGAACACAGGCAAAAGCTATGGTGTAAGGTAAATTAGGCTGCTCAACTAAAAACGCCCACATAATCATCTCCTTGAACAATACAGCATTCCATTTATTTCACTGTAATTATCGACTTATGCGCCACAGAATAGCAAGCCAAGCCTTATTTCCAAACTAAAAATTTACCCTAAAATGGATTTTCACTGTAACCCTGCTGCGCCAAAATAGCGTGGGCTGTCATCGCCGATAATGCCATATCAACACCAGGTAATAATGAGGTATTGGTTAAATCAAAATAAGCGGCGCTCTGTCCGCAGATATAAAACTTCACGCCGTGATCAACTAGAGCCTTAACCAAAGCGCGATTAGCGTTTACGGCACCTGAATGCTGCTTGGCATAAAAAACATCATCAGCTAAATCGCTGATGCCGCCACCGTGCACCACCATAGCCAGTTCGATATCTGTTTCTTTAACGCCTGCCGCCACATGCATGTTGATAAAACGCGCTAAACTTTCGAGCTGACGATTCGTCTTGCCCACATCGGCCGCCTTACTCATATCAAAAGCCACTTTAAACTTCATGCCCTTAGGAATGGGCATCATGCTATCGACTTTAGCAATCTGACCAAACTCAGGAATAGCAGGCCCAGCCACAAATTTATCGACACCCGCCTGCGCCGTCGAAGCGATAGCGGCGAGGGTCAGGCACAGCGCAGCCTTAAGCGTTTTAGTGCTATATGATTTTGACTTCATTGTATTATCATCCTGTTATTGTTATTTATTCGCGCAGGTTTTATGCGCCAGAAGGGAAATCCCATGGGCACACCTAAGACTAAAGTACCAACGCCAAGTTACGACAAACTGACGGCACATTTCCAGAAAATTTCTCACTTTGAACATTTCAGCGCTTTGGGTGACTGGGATCAAGCGGCCATGATGCCGATGGGCGGTGGTCAAGATCGCGGTGATGCTATGGCAGAACTGGCGCTGCATATCCACGGTCTCAAAACCTCAGCCGCCTTAGCCGAGCACTTACACGGCGCGGCGGACGAATCTCTCTCAACAGAGCAAGAAGCCAATCTGCGGGAAATACTGTACCAGTATCAACAGGCCAACTTAGTGCCCGGCGACCTAGTACAAGCCAAAACCAAGATGGCTTATCAATGCGAGAATGCGTGGCGCGAGCAGCGTAAAAATAATGATTGGCAGGGCTTTAAGCCCAATCTAAAAGCGGTCATCGACCTTGCCAAGGAAGAAGCGCAGATCCGCGGCGAAGCGCAAAATATCACGCCCTATGATGCCCTGCTCAATAAATTTGAACCGGGAATGACCACGGCAAAGCTAGAACAAACCTTTGGCGGCCTGAAAGATTGGCTACCGACACTCATCCAAGAAGTGCTGGCTAAGCAGGCAAACGAGCCTAAGCTTGTGCTCAATGGCCCCTTCGATATCAGCGCGCAGCAAGCCCTTGGCCGTGACGTCATGGCGTTTTTGGGGTTTGACTTTAATCACGGCAGGCTGGATATGAGTAGCCATCCATTTTGTGGCGGCGTGCCAAGCGATGTGCGGATAACAACTCGCTACAATGAGGCCGATTTTAGCAGTGCTATCATGGGCATAGTTCATGAAACAGGCCATGCCAGATACGAGCAAGGTTTACCTCAAGCGTGGCGCGGTCAACCCGCTGGGCTTGCACGTTCTATGGGCATCCACGAAAGCCAAAGTCTATTTTGCGAAATGCAGCTTGGAGCAAATCCGGCATTTTTGCGTCAGTTGCAGCCCAAAATCGCGCAGCATCTTAACTGTCATTTCAGAGCCCAAGAATTAGCACAACATTATACCCGCGTAAATCCCGGACTTATTCGCGTCGACGCCGATGAAGTCACCTATCCTTGCCACATTTTGCTGCGGTTTGAGGCGGAAAAAGCCTTTGTCGACGGCAGCTTAACCGTCGATGATTTACCTGATTTTTGGTCGACGCAGATGCAACAATTACTGGGGATCAATACTGATGGCAATTACCGCGACGGTTGCATGCAGGACATCCATTGGGCTGTCGGTGAGCTAGGGTATTTCCCAAGTTACACCTTAGGTGCCATGTATGCCGCTCAATGTCGTTTTGCGATGGAAAAAGCCTTAGGACCGATTGAAGCCCTAATCGATGCAGGCAAGTTGGACTCGGTATTCCAATGGCTGCGCGAGCACATTTGGTCAAAGGGATCCTTGCTCACGACCGATGAACTGATCCGCCAAGCAACGGGCGAAACCTTAAATGGTCAATATCTTGAGCGTCACCTGCGTCAACGATATCTGGGCATTTAACCGCTGCGAACGCTTATACCCAAGCTACCTGAAGAGTCGAGTTTCAGAGCGCCTAGGGTGCATCAATTCAAGGCGCATCAATGACAGAATGTCGGCCACCTTTTGAATTGATGCAACACGGAAGTGAAGTGCCCTAGGCGCTCCGTCCCGGCGGGTTTTAACGCACTTTATGCTGCGTTGGTTATTTTTAACTTAGCCCGCTAGGTCTGCAAATAACCGCCTTGCCTAAAGTGCGTTAAACTCCCGCTGAATCCTGCATCTTCAGGTTGTTTGGGTATACAAGCGCTGAAAGCTCAGTTTATACGGGTTTTAAAGCGCTTTATATTGCCGCTGAAGCCTGCATTTTGAAGCCGCTTGAGGTTATAATGCCGAGCTTATTTGAATCAGGACTCTTTCAACGGAGTTCCTTCAACAGGACTTTTGAAACAGGATAATTGTCGGCCATGTTACTGCGAGCAATCACCCCACAGGATTGGGACGCCATTTTAGCAATCCAAGATGAGTGTTACTCACAACTGGACCCTGAGCCATTGCACGTGCTGCAAAGTAAATGGCAGGTATCGCCACAGTCCTGTTTTGTGTTCGAAGTGAATGGCTCAGTTGTCGGTTATTGCTTGGCTCACCCTTGGACCACCAATATGCCGCCAGCGCTCTATCAGCCCATTACCCATTTACCTAAGGCTAATACTTTATATCTGCACGATATTGCGCTTTCAGCCAAAGCCCAAGGTTTAGGCGCAGGTGCTAAGGCGCTCACTCGCTTAACACTGCTGGCGGATCGTTATAATCTCAATTCCTTGTCCCTTGTTGCCGTTCAAGGCGCCGACAGTTATTGGCTAAAAATGGGCTTTAAACCTCAGGCCATAGACAAGTGCCTTGGCAGCTATACTAACGATGCTATGTATATGATTTATAAATTTAATCATAGAGATGAAAAATGAATCCAACCCTAACCACTATCGGTTTACTTTGCTTAAGTAATATTTTTATGACCTTTGCTTGGTACGGGCATTTGAAAACGCTAGGCTCAAAACCTTGGATTATTGCGGCCTTAGTGAGCTGGGGTATCGCCCTATTTGAATACTTGCTGCAAGTGCCTGCTAACCGTATCGGCTACACAGTAATGAATGTCGGCCAGTTAAAAATTTTACAAGAAGTCATCACCTTAAGTTTGTTTGTCCCCTTTGCCTATTTCTATATGAAAGAACCATTGAAGCTCGATTATCTGTGGGCAGGACTGTGCATCTTAGGTGCTGTGTATTTTATTTTTAGAAGTGAATTTAATTAATTTCAGACTTATTTCAGGAGAGCTCCCCCATGGCCCGTCAAGTCACTTATACCTTCAAAGGTAAGACGAAAACTATCGCCTTTAGCTACGACAAACACCATGATTTATATGAAGCTGTGGCCGAAGCCGAAGGCATAGATCTGACCAAATTTTTGGCTATGGAACAACAAGTCGCCATGACATCTCGTAAAGGTGCCAAGGCTGAAAAGGAATTCAGGAAAGTAGAGTTTGCCCGCTTTGGTTTTAGCAATATCCACTTTGTCAGAGATGAAGAACCTGAAGCCTAGGCTAATGTATTAATTGTTTTTTTGTATTAGCTTTAAGCAATTCAATAACAGGACACTGTAATGCTCAATACCGAACATGCTAACTTCCCCCGCGCAGGATTCTTCCGCCGCCTAGGCGCTGCAATTTACGATTCGATGTTAGCCGTGGCCGTCTATATGGTTGCGGGCGCAATCGGCTTTGGGATTTTCTACGGCCTCACCGCTTCAGGACTGGCTGGCATGAATGGCTTTGAGCATGTCTCAGATGCACTCAATGGCACGCCGGTTTATCAGGGAATTTATCAACTCTGGCTTGCCTTGTGTGTCGGCACTTTCTACGCATTATTCTGGAGTAAGGGCGGTCAAACCTTAGGGATGCGCGCTTGGCGGCTTAAAATTCAACATCCTAATGGCCAAAACTTAAGCCTGATCACTGCCTACGCTCGCATCATTTGGTCACTGCTCGGCATTGGCAATTTATGGATTTTAATCAATGATGATAAACGCGCACTGCAGGATATGATGACTCGCTCAGAAGTGGTCGTGCTGTCTAAAGAAGCCAATCAAATGCGTAACTGGCATGGGGCATAAGTTTATTCTTAAGTAAATCCGAAATACAAAAAACGACGCAAAAGCGTCGTTTTTTATGGACTATTTTTATGGACTATTCTTAATTGACGGAATCCGGAGTAAGGAGTAATAAGCTGCGTATCATCGCCGGATAAAGTAGAAGGCAACGCCAGTAAACAACAAGCTTGGCGCAACAGCCCCCACATAAGCGGGTAGCTCATACACTATACTCATGGGGCCAAAAATCTCATTACTGATATAAAAGCTAAAACCTGCTACGACCCCAAGTAATACGCGCGCACCCATAGTCACAGTCCGCAGCGGACCAAATACAAACGACAGTGCCACTAACATCATCACTGCGACCGTCACGGGTTGCATCACCTTGCGCCATAAAGCAAGCTCATAACGGCTGGGATCTTGACTGTTAGTTTTAAGGTAATCAAGATAACCGACCAGACCCCGTATAGATAACGCCTCGGGTTTAATCGAAACCACACTGAGCTTATCTGGCGTTAAACTTGATTGCCATTGATCTTCTTCCAGATACTCAAGCACGACTTTCTCATAGCTTAAATCGGTACGTTTAACGTCAAATAAACGCCAGCGGTCTTGGGAAAACACCGCTCGGTCTGCGTGAACTACGTTGGTGAGCTTAAGTTCGCTATTGAATTTATAAAGCGTGATATTGCTGAGTTTATTGATGTTTTCAACTTCACCAATATTAACGAACAAATCACCATCCTTTGCCCAAATTCCACGGTGGGACTTAATTAAACTCCCACCAGAGAGTTTAACAGCTTGTAACTCATTCGCTTTTTGCTCAGCAATCGGTGCGCCCCACTCCCCTAAAACCATCACCAATAACATCAAAGGCACAGCAGTTTTCATCGCCGACATAGTGATCTGCAAACGTGACATGCCAGAAGCTTGCATCACCACAAGTTCGGAATTCGATGCCAACATTCCCATACCAATCAAAGCGCCAAGCAAGACGGCCATAGGGAAAAACATTTCAATATCCCGTGGCACTAAAAATAAAACATAGATGCCAGCATCCATCATGCTGTAGGTGCCACGGCCAACTAAACGCAGCTGATCAACCCATTTGATGATGCCCGACAAACCAGTCAACACCAGCAAACAAAGCGCTGAAGTGCTTAACAATATTCTGGCGATATAAAGGTCTAATATCTTCATGCTGCCACCTTCTTATTGGCAAACAAGGACGATATACGACTGAAAATAGGCCTATCTTTACCGAGCAAGAATAACCCCATCAAGAGCGCAGAAACATGGATCCACCACATACCTAAATACAATGGAATAATCCCATCTTGCAATGCCTTACGTCCCGCGACCATTAGCCCAAAATAGCCAAGGTACAAAAGTACTGCTGGGAACATCTTAGCGAACTTACCTTGGCGCACATTCACCCGCGCCAACGGCACAGCAATCAGGGTCATAATTGGAATCGCGAGCGGGATAGCAAGACGCCAGTGGAATTCAGCAGCGGCTTCAGCACCTTCAATTTTAACGAGTTCATCAACGGGCAGTGCAGATAACTTTCGGCGACGCTCATCAACTTGCTGCTCTTTAATTTGCATTTTATAACCACCAAATTCGATCATTTGGTAGTCCTTCGCCTTCGGGCTGCCTTGATAACGCACACCGTCATTCAAGTTCAATTGTTGAGCACCTGAACTATCTTCCTGTACTCGTCCACCTTTAGCCACCACGACATTGGTCACGCCAGTTTCATCATCAGGATCAGGTAACTGGGCTACAAACACTTTATCTAACTCGTTATCTTTACCAATACGCTCAACAAATAATACCGCGCGACCATTGGGACTCGCCTGAAAACGCCCTTGGATTAAGGCGGCAAGACCCGCTTCGGACTGGGCTTTTTCGAGCACTTGGTTTTGCTGTTCTTCTGCCCAAGGGGCTACATAAAGGGATAAATAGCCAGTAAACAGCATATTGATCACGGCGAGGATCAGCGTTACGCGGGTGACATACCACTCACTGACCCCAACACCGTGGAGAATGACCATTTCATTTTCGGAATACATACGGCCGTGGGCCAGTAAAATACCCAAGAACAAACTTAACGGCAGCACTAAGATCACCAGATAAGGCAAGTTAAGCCCAATCAGAGTCATGATTAAAGAGGCGGGAAAATCGCCGTCGGAGGCATCGGCCAGTATACGCACGAAATGCTGGCTAATAAAAATAGTTAACAGCACTAAAAGTACCGCAATTTGTGCCTTTAAAACTTCTCGAATAAGGTATTTAAATACAATCACAGGCAGGATCCGGTCTCTAAACTTATCTTTTTGCTGGTAACAGACTAACTTTCATGTAAACTGTTTACTTTTGATAGTTTTCTGACCAGCTTCAGGGGTTCTAGGTAAACTTAACGTCACGAAATGCGTGACTCAAGCGCCGAGAATAAATCACCTTTGGAGTAATAACTTAGGCCCTTTTCGGGACAAGCAGACATTATCCAATAAATATAAAAATTTGTCTTTAAGAATCTAGGAGTGCTCATGGAGTTTAGCGTAAAGAGCGGTAGCCCCGAAAAACAACGCTCAGCCTGTATCGTGGTCGGTGTTTATGAACCCCGTCGTCTGTCGGGTATCGCGGAGCAATTAGATAAAATTAGCGAAGGTTATATCAGTAACCTACTGCGTCGCGGCGATCTGGAAGGTAAACCTGGCCAGATGTTATTGCTGCACCATGTTCCTAACGTATTGAGTGAACGTGTATTATTAGTGGGTTGTGGCAAAGAACGAGAATTAGACGAACGCCAATACAAACAAATCATCACTAAAACAATCAACACCCTTAACGAAACGGGTTCAATGGAAGCGGTTTGCTTCTTAACTGAACTGCACGTGAAAGGACGCGATACGTATTGGAAAGTACGTCAAGCGGTTGAAACCACTAATAGCAGTCTTTATAGCTTTGATGCCTTGAAGACCCGCAAAGGTGAAACTCGCCGTCCATTGCGTAAATTAGTGTTCAATGTCCCGACTCGCCGTGAATTAACCTTAGGTGAGCGCGCCATCGAGCATGGTATGGCAGTATCTGCTGGTATGCATTTATGTCGCGATGTAGCCAACATGCCACCGAACATCTGTAATCCAGCCTATTTAGCTTCACAAGCTCGCCAAATGGCTGAAATACACGACACTCTGCATGTCACCACTATTGGTGAAGAGCAAATGGCCAAACTGGGCATGAACTCATACCTTGCAGTCGGTCGCGCCAGTGCCAATGAATCCATCATGACTGTGATGGAATACAAGGGCGCTGTCGATAGCACAGAAAAACCAATCGTATTAGTCGGTAAAGGGTTAACCTTCGACTCGGGTGGTATTTCATTGAAGCCTGGCGAAGCCATGGACGAAATGAAGTATGACATGGGTGGCGCAGCGGGTGTTATCGGCACAATGAAAGCCATCTGTGATATGAAGTTACCTATCAACGTTGTGGGTATTCTGGCTGGCTGTGAAAACATGCCATCGGGTAATGCTTACCGTCCAGGTGACATTCTGACCACTATGTCAGGTCAAACCGTTGAAGTGTTAAATACCGATGCGGAAGGCCGTCTAGTCCTATGTGACGTATTAACCTATGTTGAGCGTTTCGATCCTGAATTAGTTATCGATACTGCAACCCTGACTGGCGCGTGTGTGATTGCCCTTGGTAAACACGCATCGGGTCTGTTCTCATCCCATAACCCTCTGGCACACGAGCTATTAAGTGCCGGTGAGCAAAGTGGTGACCGCGCATGGCGCATGCCATTGTGGGATGAGTATCAAGATATGCTCGACAGCCCGTTTGCTGACATGACCAACTTAGGTGGCCGTCCTGCAGGAGCTATCACAGCAGCATGTTTCCTTTCGCGCTTTGCTAAAAAGTACAACTGGGCTCACTTAGACGTTGCAGGCACAGCTTGGAATAGCGGTGCTAACAAAGGTTCTACGGGTCGTCCAGTGCCACTATTGACTCAGTTCCTGATCAATCGTGCTGGCGTTGAACTCGGCGAATAACCGACTATCCGGCCTTAGTGTGTTAAAGGCTCGATAAATGAAAGGCGAAGATTTTTATCTTCGCCTTTTTTATTTTCTTAATTTAATCAGAAAATCGATTTCCTGAATAAGAACTTGAGTAAAACACTGAACAACTAATGATTTTAGAATAATTTTTCAAAGAGTTATAGCTCTACCCTCTTCATCTCCAACGGTTTGAAAGTATCCCATTAAGTCCCGCCAGACAGTGATAGATAAAACCTCACCGTAAGGTTTGCCCTAAGCATTAACCCATACTGACTTTTAGTGTAAACTGCTGCTTTCGTTCGCCACTAAAACAAGTGAAGCAAGGCATTGAAATCATGACTCAAGTGCTGTTTTATCTTATGCCGCCAGTGGCATCGCCTGCCAAAGCCAAGGCTGATTCACCTGTTGAAACCGCGAATGCGAACCCTGCACTTTGCGAGATGCATCTTCTGGCATGCCAACTGGCGCAACAGGCTTTTGTGAAGCAACAATGGGTCTATATCCATTGCCAAGATAAACAGCAAGCCCATGCAATTGATGAACTTTTATGGCAGTTTGAGCCAAGTGCTTTTGTGCCCCATAACCTCAAAGGTGAGGGCCCGATGACGGGATCGCCGGTAGAAATTGGTTTTGATCGCCTCGGCGCCAACAAAAGTCGCCAAGTTCTGATTAATCTTGCAGACCAAGCGCCCCCATTTGCGGTAAACTTTGGCCACATTATCGATTTTGTTGCCAATGACGATCAGCATAAAGCGGTCGCTCGCGAACGTTATCGACAGTATCGCGGCTTAGGGGTCAATTTACAGACCCAAGACTTAGCAACACATCCACTTAATTAGTTTGAGACAGACACGTTCCCATGGAAAAAACATACGATCCGCAGTCCATCGAGCAAACGCTTTACCAAAACTGGGAAGAGCAAGGTTACTTCAAGCCACACGGCGATGAATCCAAAGGCAATTATTGCATTATGATCCCGCCACCTAACGTGACGGGCAGCTTGCACATGGGCCACGCCTTCCAAGACACCATTATGGATACCTTAACCCGTTACCAACGGATGAAAGGCAAAAATACCCTATGGCAAGTCGGTACTGACCATGCGGGTATCGCCACCCAAATGTTGGTTGAGCGTAAGCTTGAAGCCGAAGAAGGCAAAAATCGCCATGACCTAGGTCGCGATGCCTTTATGGATAAAGTGTGGGAATGGAAAGCGCAATCGGGCGGCACTATCACTAAGCAGCTACGTCGTATGGGCGCTTCTGTTGATTGGGACCGCGAGCGTTTCACTATGGACGAAGGCTTGTCCAAGGCCGTGCAAGAAGTGTTTGTACGTCTGTACGAAGACGAGTTGATTTATCGCGGTAAGCGTTTGGTCAACTGGGATCCAAAGCTGCACACGGCTATCTCTGATTTAGAAGTGGAAAGCAAAGAAAAACAGGGCCACATGTGGCATCTGCGTTATCCACTGGCCGACGGTGAACTGACAGCCGATGGTAAAGACTATTTAGAAGTCGCTACCACGCGCCCAGAAACCATGCTCGGCGACAGTGCGGTTGCAGTGCATCCCGATGATGAACGCTATCAAGCGCTGGTCGGTAAGTTTATTCTGTTGCCGATTGTTAACCGCCGCATTCCTATCGTGGCCGACGATTACGTCGACATGGCCTTTGGTACTGGCTGCGTGAAGATCACCCCAGCCCATGACTTTAACGACTATGAAGTCGGTAAACGTCACAACCTACCCATGTTCAACGTGCTGACCTTAGATGCCGCCATTCGCGTGAGCGCCGAAGTGGTAAACTCTGACGGCACCTTTAACAACACCCTCAATGGCAGCTTACCAGAACGCTTTGCCGGACTTGATCGTTTTAAAGCGCGCGATGCTATCGTCGCTGAATTTGAAACCTTAGGCCTGCTCGAAAAAATCGCGCCACACGCCTTAAAAGTTCCTTATGGCGATCGCTCAGGTGTGGTTATCGAACCGATGCTAACCGACCAATGGTATGTGGCTGTTGCGCCAATGGCGAAAACCGCTATCGAAGCCGTTGAAAATGGCAGCATCAAATTTGTGCCACAGCAGTATGAAAACATGTACTTCTCGTGGATGCGTGACATTCAAGACTGGTGTATTTCGCGTCAATTGTGGTGGGGTCACCGCATCCCTGCATGGTACGACAAAAATGGCAAAGTCTATGTCGGCCGCAACGAAGCCGAAGTGCGTGCTAAGCACAATATCAGCGACTCAATGACATTACGCCAAGACGAAGACGTACTGGACACTTGGTTCAGCTCTGCCCTGTGGACTTTCTCGACTTTAGGTTGGCCTGATAATTTAGAAGATTTAAAAACCTTCCACCCAACCGACGTGTTGGTGACAGGTTTTGACATCATTTTCTTCTGGGTTGCCCGTATGATCATGATGACCATGCACTTCATCAAAGATGAAGACGGCAAGCCACAAGTCCCGTTCAAAACCGTCTACGTAACCGGTCTTATCCGCGATGAAGCGGGTAACAAGATGTCAAAATCTAAGGGCAACGTACTCGATCCATTAGACATGATCGACGGTATCGGCCTTGAAGATTTAGTTGAAAAACGTACCGGTAATATGATGCAGCCACAACTGGCCGCCAAGATTGAAAAGAGCACTCGCAAAGAGTTTGCCGACGGTATCGAAGCCCACGGCACAGATGCACTGCGCTTTACGCTTGCGGCAATGGCATCAACGGGTCGTGACATCAACTGGGATATGAAGCGCTTAGACGGTTACCGTAGCTTCTGTAACAAGTTATGGAACGCCTCACGCTACGTGCTGATGAACACAGAAGATCAAGATTGCGGCCCTGGCTCACCAGAGCACAAAGGTGGCGAGATGGAGCTGTCGTTAGCCGATCGCTGGATTATTGGCTTGTTCAATCAAACCGTTAAGACCTTTGACGATCACATGACGAACTATCGTTTCGACTTAGCGGCCAATACCCTGTATGAGTTCACTTGGAACCAGTTCTGTGACTGGTACTTAGAGTTAACTAAACCGGTATTGCAAAACGGCAGCGAAGCGCAAATGCGCGGCACCCGTCACACCTTAGTGACAGTGCTCGAAGCGATGCAACGCCTGATGCACCCTATGATGCCGTATATCACTGAAACCATTTGGCAGCGCGTTAAACCGTTAGCCGGTGTCACAGGTGATACCATCATGCTGGCACCGTTCCCAACATTTGATGCCGCTAAAGTCGATAGCGCAGCAATGGCCGATTTAGAATGGGTTAAGCAAGTAATCGTCGCGGTGCGTAACATTCGCGCCGAACTGAACATTGCCCCATCTAAGCCGCTAAATGCCCTACTTCGTGGTGTTAGCGCGCAGGATAAAGCCCGTGTAGAAGCAAACCAAACCTTCTTCACTACGCTTGCCCGCTTAGAAAGCATGACCATTTTAGCCGATGGCGAAACTGCGCCTATGTCGACCACAGGTTTGATTGGCGAAATGGAGCTGCTGATCCCTATGGCAGGCTTAATCGATGTCGCCGCCGAAATGGCCCGTATCGACAAACAGCTTGAAAAACTCGGCCAAGAGATCGCTCGTATCGAAGGCAAATTGTCGAACCAAGGTTTTGTGGCAAAAGCTCCAGCCGACGTTATCGACAAAGAGCGCGCTAAGATGACCGATCTCAAGCGTGACATGGACAAGCTCAACGAACAAAAATCAGAATTCGCTAAGTTAGAAGCTTAAGCTTCTCATTTACTCTGATTCACTTGTTATGATTGGTTCTAACTGAATGAAGGGCAGCCACTAGGCGCCCTTCTTGTATCTATGTTAAATACAAAAATTAGTCGCTTACTGTTAAATTCATATATAGCCAAATCTTTCTTAGACAATGACTGGCTTAACACTAAAACCATCTAGATTAGTGTTGTTGTTAAACCGACATCAATTTTCATACAAATAACTTGTTACGTTTAGTCATCTTATCCAGACAAAAACTGACAAAAATGCTTCTAGTACATCAAGTTAATTTGTGTACAATAGAAGCGCAATGTCACACTTCGACGCTAATTTGTGAGAATACGATGAAAAAATTACTACTTACTCTCGTTGCCAGTACTCTATTGGCTTCAGCTGCACAGGCACACAATTTCGAAGATTCTAAAGATGCGATTGAATACCGCCAATCTGCATTTGGTCTTATTGCTTATAACTTCGGCGATATGGCTGCCATGATGAAAGGCAAAAAACCTTTCGAAGCGGAAACCTTCGCAATGCGCGCAACGAATGTTGCTGCATTATCAAAAATTCCTTTCGAAGGTTTTATTGATGGCTCAGACAAAGGCGACACTGAAGCCTTAGCCAAAGTTTGGCAGGACAGAGCTGATTTCGATGCAAAAATGAAAACTTTCCAAGAGAATGCCGCCATTCTTGCTACTGTTGCTCAAAAAGGTGATCAAGCTGAAATCAAGCAAGCCTTTATGAATACAGGAAAAAGCTGTAAAGGTTGTCACGACGTTTATAAGAAAGACTAGTCTATTTAGTTTTTCGTCCATCAAAAAGCCTGCTAATTAGCAGGCTTTTTGTTACTCAAACACTCAACGTAAAACTATAGCACTTGCACTATCGGCCACATTAAATACACAAAGACCACTGCCGCTAATACAGCCAGCAGCACTAAGGCAAGCCACTCTGACTTGAATGTAAGATCACGATTCACGCTTGATGACAGTGTCACCTTAGAGACCTTCTTGTAGCCACTGAGCATAGCACCAACTAACTTATCGCCCTTGATGGCATGGATAACCACTGCCAGTACATGAATGGCACTCAGCGCTAGGATAAGGTTAAAGTTCATCTTATGTAGCCAAGTCAAAAATCCACTGGTATCTGAACTGACATAGCTATAGAGCGGACCTTCGGTAAAAATATCATCGGTCGCAAAAAGGCCTGTGACTAATTGCAAGCTAATGATCCCAATCAGTGCGACAACCATGTAGCCACCAATAGGATTGTGCCCCAGCACAACGGACATTCCCTTAGTTTTGATTGCTTTCAAGTAGTCGAGCACAACCTTAGGGTGATGAACAAAATGGCTAAACCTTGCCGTATCGCTACCAATGATCCCCCAAAGGATCCTAAATCCAATGAGGATCAGCAAACTATAAGCAAAAATTTGATGCCACTGCATTTCGCCAGCGTCAGCACTCCACCATAGAAGCGCCAACAGACACAGCATGCCCCAATGGAAAATTCGCGTGGGTAAATCCCAGACCTTAATCTTAACGTGTTCAGTATTCATAAAATGGGCAAACTCAAAGTGAACGAATGAAATAAGTTGAGGTATTTTATCGGGATTTGAGATGAAACTTAAAGTAAATATAAGTAAATAAGGGCAAAGACTGCGGAGTTATCCCATCGAATATGACCGGATTTAGCAGGCAATACAAGGCTTTTTGGCCAGGAATTATTGATATTTGTCTAAGTGATCAAATATCCAACGAACAGTAACTAACCGGCACAGAAATGTGATCTATATCTCGTTTTATAGTACAGACCTTGGTAATCTGAAATCCAAGGAAACAACAGAAGGTTCGAAATATGCTAAAGATTACTAGCAAGCAACTTGAAGTCACATCTCCTATTCGCGAACGTATTGAAAGCCGTTTCGAAAAACTTTCAAGGCATGATGTGCAAATGATAAATCCCCATGTAATCATTACGGAGGAGAAACCTGGTTTCAAAATTGAAGCATCGGTTGGCATCCCAAATGGAGAACTCTTCGCTCAAGCAAAACATGAAAATTTATATACTGCGATTAACGCTATGGGCCAAAAATTAGAGAAGCAGCTCAATCGCATAACACACAAACCTGAAGCTCAACGCTCCACATCACTAACACCGACTAATAATGTTGTTGAAATTGACGACGAGTACGAGGAGGAAGATGCGGCATAATTTAAATCTAGTGAGTGCGAGAAACGCATCACTTTGAGAGCAATAAAGTAGAAATATTTAATCAGATCACAGTTTTTACAAAAGCTTAGTGCAATCATTTTAATGATGAAAAAAACAGTTCTTTTGACTAAATACCTACTACACTTTACAAAGTGACAGCAAGAATCGAAGTGGTGCGGATTTAAATCGTTTCAAATGTTGATTTACTTTAAATTTTGATTTACAAATATTGATTAACAGATCTTAAGTTCTAAGTAACGTTACTGGATATAACTAAGGAGCACTACTAATCTAAGCTATATAGTTTTAAGTACTAAGGTTTACTGTTAATGATTAATTTTACTTATAATTTCTACGTTTAAAAGTTCAATTTTTATTTTCAGCTAGGTTCCACTTTCAATAGCAAGTTTGGAAAGGAGGCAACACAAGAGCGAACAATTTGATTTTAGAAACAATCAAGTATGTTGGCATTCACTAAAAGCAGTACTCAATTTTGACCCAATATCAGGATGACCACCAGAAACAGGCGGCATTGCTGAATACCAGAGTTAACATAAGGAGCCGAATACAGCGCAACGAGTACATTAGCAAAACCTTTAACTATCAAATTTTTTATATCCACAATGGAGGCCTAGGTAAACATAAACAAAAGTCACATTAACAAAAGCTACATGAATAAAAGCGTTTATTGTAAAACGGGTCAGCACCAATACGTGCTAAACACTGAGATAAATGAGGTAACAACTGTCACGTTTAGTTAGATGTAGATTAGTTTGAAGAGAGTAATATTTACACAGATATGTTAGTTAGCGTTTTTAGCGTGTGATTTAATGTAAGTGCAATACGTTGGTTTGATTAAAAGTCATTAGTTTACTTAGTGTTATTTGTATAGTAAAAACTGTAAATCGTATAAATGTTTATTTATGTAATGTGTTAACGTTTACCATTAGTTGAGTTTTGATATTTATAGACACCTTAAATAATGTTTACTTATCAATTAAAAAGGAGGGAATCTAGACTTGACGAAAATTGTAATAACAGTAAATGAGAGCTTTTTATACGTTCCATGTATTAACATGTTAGGTTTTAAAGTAAAAAGTAATAATGTAAGTAGCAAGACCTAAACGCGTGACAAGGCTAAGCTGTTCTTACAGCAAAATGTACCTAGTACAACCAATGAGCCGTAAATCGTTTATTTTTAAATGTTCGTTTTGTTAGTGTTAGTTTTTAATGTTATAGCTCCATGCAAGTGTTAATTGTTAAAATATAAGTGCAAGACATGTCAACGTAAGTTCGCTGGTACTGCAAACTGCATAGTTTCAAGGTTATACGCTATGCCGCATAAAGTACTTGTTAATGTTCATTGTAAATGCAAGTCGTTATCTAGTGAGTTGTCAACGTTTTACTGTTACACGTAAATGTAAGATAAACGAATGTGTTACCTTGTCCCACACTGACCATAAGGAGGATAAACTCGCTTGACCATATACATACTTGAACCAAACCAGCGCACCCTCGGGTGCGCTTTCTTTTTAGATTACCTTTAAGAAAGTTTTGATTGACAGCTAAGTCCTAGCCCTTTAGTTTTAAGACTATGAAAATGATAACAGCAGCTTTTTTTACTTTCTTTTTTACACCCCCACTCTAGGAGGCGGATTTACTGTGTAAAAACGAAAGTAAAAATCCAAAGCCTCCCAACTGGGAGGCTTTTTTGTCTTAAACGATTGATAAAATACATGGCGGCAATTGAGGTCAGAATGCATACACCACAGCCTTTAAATCAAACCCGAGAGCAGATCACCCATCTGGATAATGAACTGCTGGCATTACTCGCAGAGCGCCGTCGCTTAAGTTTAGAAGTAGCCCGTAGCAAAGAAGTGGATGTCAGACCCATCAGAGATACTCAAAGGGAAAAAGAACTGCTCGCTCGACTTGTGAAAGAAGGCAGAGAGAAAGGATTAGATGCCCACTATGTTATCTCCCTTTACCAGAGCATCATTGAAGATTCAGTATTGAATCAACAAGCTTACCTTCACGGCCGCGCCAATCCAGAGACACAAAAACAACAGTATTGTATCGCTTACCTCGGTGCTAGAGGTTCATACTCTTATCTCGCAGCTACACGCTATTGCCAACGTCGCCAAGTTGAAATGCTGGACTTAGGTTGCCAAAGTTTCGATGAAATAGTGCAAGCCGTTGAGTCTGGACATGCTGATTATGGTTTCCTGCCGATTGAGAACACATCTTCAGGTTCAATCAACGAAGTCTACGACGTGCTACAGCATACCAGTCTGTCGATTGTTGGCGAAACGACGATTGAAGTCAGCCATTGCCTACTAGGAAAAGCTGGCAGTAAATTAGCTG
Source organism: Shewanella sp. SM101 (assembly GCF_025654465.1). Classification (NCBI taxonomy): domain Bacteria; kingdom Pseudomonadati; phylum Pseudomonadota; class Gammaproteobacteria; order Alteromonadales; family Shewanellaceae; genus Shewanella; species Shewanella sp. SM101. The sequence continues at coordinate 115,785 of NZ_JAKKRH010000002.1, read as the reverse complement.
ATATCAAAACTGTCTATGCCCACCCTCAGCCTATTAGCCAATGCAGCAGATATTTAACTCAACACAAAGACTTGAGACTGGAATACTGCTCAAGCAGCGCAGAAGCAATGGAAAAGGTAAACCAAAGTCCAGATAACAGTGCAGCAGCGATTGGCAGCGCCGAAGGTGGTGCACTCTATCAACTTGAGTCCATAGAAGCAGGTTTAGCGAATCAGAAGATCAACCAAAGTCGCTTTATCGTTGTTGCGCGCAAAGCCGTTGCCGTACCAGAGCAGTTACCCGCTAAGACTACATTGATCATGGCGACGGGCCAAAAAGCCGGTGCTTTAGTGGAAGCCTTACTTGTTCTAAAAGCGCATCAGTTAAACATGAGTAAATTAGAGTCACGCCCGATTCCAGGAACTCCTTGGGAAGAGATGTTCTATTTGGATATCGACGCGAATATCTCCAGTGAATCTATGCAGGCAGGTTTAAAGCAACTAGAGCGGATCACCCGTTTTATCAAAGTATTAGGCTGTTATCCTTGTGAAACAGTCAAGCCCACACAGCTGAGCAACAGCCAGCTACTGATTGAGCCCAGCACCTCTAAGGATCAAGTCATCAGCGAAAATGGTACTAATGCCAGTCCAGTTCGATATAGCAAAGCCTATAAAGAGCAAGCCAGTGAAATTAACTGCGGCGCAATGACAATCGGTGCAGGGCATGTCTGTGCCATAGCCCAAATCACACTGAATAATGACATTTCACATTTAGCATTATCGGCTTTCGAGCAGCAAGTGAAGCAGCTTAAAGAAGCGGGATTCCAAGCCGTTTTGCTCAGCGCTGTTAATCAACTGACTATGGCAGAAGTTACTCTCGCTAAACTACGCCAAATCCTGCATCAATATGGCCTAGTGTGCATTATTGCCATAGCGCAAGAAGCTGATATGCCATTAGCAGTCCAGCACGCCGATATGTTATTCCTCGCAGGCAAGCAGATGTTTAACCAAACTTTACTGACTCAAGCTGGAACCCTACCGATACCATTAATACTTGAGCGTAACGATATGGCAAGTTTTGAAGAATTACTCACGGCAACAGAAGTCATTTTAAGCCAAGGCAATCAGCAACTGGTTCTGTGTGACTCAGGCATTAGAACCTTAAATAACGCCAATCTACCTTCACTCGATTTAGCGAGTCTGATCCAGATTAAAGCCACGAGCCATTTGCCGATTTTAATCAACCCAAGTTATGCCGTATCAGATGATGCCCTATTGGTTCAAACACAAGGAATTAAACAGCTTAAAGTGGATGGATTGATACTCAATTGTCCACTATCTAGCAGTGATGACCATGAGTCGCTTAACTTAATAAGCGCTGTGGTACGGGAATTATATCGGGCGAACTAAAGCTTTGATCTTGAGTGATTTAATTTAAAGTGAAATGTGGTTAGTTCGAAGTGTGTTAAGGGATAAATAAGACATCTTTTATCCCTAATTGACTCAGACAAGCCTGCTAGCCAGTGTGATGACTAGCAGGCTTAATATTGTTTAGTATTGCAGCGCAGCGAGCTTTTATGCATTTTAAGAAGAGCCAACAGCACTCGATGGTTCAGTAACGGCATTACTCCTACGGATAAGCCCTGTCATAGTAGAGCCCTGCACTAGAATCGAAAATACGACGACGGCATAGGTCATCACTAACAACAACTCCCGCAGCTCCACACCACCAATAGCATCTATGACGATACCCTCTGGCAAACTCATCGCCATAGCGAGGGCTAATCCTCCCCTTAAGCCACCCCAAATCAAAATCGTCTCTGCATAGGGGTTGTATGACTTAAACAATCGAAAGCCTAAATAAGGTAATAACACACTCATTGCACGCGCCAACAAGACTATTGGTATAGCCACAAACATAAACCACCATAATGGCGCTTTGAAAGTGACTAACAAAAGTAATAAACCAAGCAATAGGAAGAGTAAGGCATTAAAGAAGGATTCAATCAGCGACCAAAAAGTAAATAGTTTCACTCGCTCGTTGCGAGCAAAAAACTTAGGCACACTGAAATTTCCTATGATGATCCCCGCACTCACCATAGCTAAAGGACCTGAAACACCAAGCACATCCGCCATGACATATCCCGCGGTTGGGATCAGCAGGGTAACCAGCATTAATTGCGTTTCTTCCTCGCAGTAGTGGAAAAAATGATGCAATAAAAAGCCAAGTACGCCACCGTAAATAACCCCACCTACCGCCTCACGAATAAATAACTCAGAGATATGGATAAACGTCAGAGGCTCGGTGGAGAAAGCCAATTGCGATATTGCCACAAAAATCACTAACCCTATGCCATCGTTAAATAAAGATTCTCCTTCTACTTGAATCGCAATATCTTCCGGCGCCCCCATTTTCTTTAAAATAGCCAAAACAGCGATAGGATCGGTGGGCGAAATCAAGGCGCCGAACAGTAAGCAGTGGCTGAATTCTAGCGGGAGACCTAGCATAGGCGCGAACCAAAATAACAGCTCACCTATAATAAATGTCGACAATAAGGTGCTTATAAAAGCAAGGATTAGGATCTCCCACTTTTGATGCCTCAGTATTTTTAAGCGGATTTGTAATGCGCCGGCAAAGAGTAAAAAACCGAGCATGCCATTGAGCAGTAAAGCTTGAAAATCGAGTTTCTCTAAGCCAGAGACAAAATACACATAAACGTCCCCACCTAAAGCCTTTCCCCCAAGGAGCAACAACAAACTCATTCCTAGGGCAATAGCAGTAATGGCCACAGTTTCCTGCAGTTTATGGACGCGAGAGGAGATAACCGAAGTCACTAGCGCCAATGCGCAGAGGACACACAGAATTTGGTAGCTGGACATAAGAGCCTCTAAAAATCATCAATTTAGAGACTCTAGCACAAGTTTAGATTTCTAAACCATCCAATAGACTTAACCACCCTTTAATGATCCTGTGGCAAAACCAAATGATCCCAAAGAGATAAATCGAAAGACTGAGCCAAGTCAGTGGAACGCAATAGCCGAGCACTAGTAAGCCAAGAAAGGCGAGATTAGAATGCCGTTGCCAACGTAAATGCGACGCCAATAATGGATTACCATGGAATTGGCGTTGGGAAACATTAATGAACAAACTTAGCAGCACAGGAAGTAATAATAAGGGAAAACCCGACATCAAGGCGTACAACAAATGTCCCAGAGTACGGTCTTCAATTTTTGCGGCATAAGTGGTTGTCATTGTCATTGAGAGACTCCAGCCAGACTAATAGACTGGGCGCAAACATCATACGCCCTTGTCATTAACCTTACGTTCTCACTGAGATAAGCGCAACTAAGGATTAGAAATATTTCCATCCATTTAAAAATAAGTCACAAGTAAATGACGCTAATTAGCAGCACGTTAAAGTTTAAGTGTCACGTCGGATGCTAATTTTGTGGAGCAAGCGAGTACAAAACCGGCTTCAATTTCTGCAGTAGTCAGTGTCATCACGCTTGTCGATACCGTTTCGCCCTCCAAGACTTGACACTTACACGCGCCGCAAACGCCCGAACGACAGGCCGCAATAATCGGCAACCCTTCCGCCTCAATTCCCTCCAGCAGACTTTGTCCTTGATTTAGCGTCGTGCTTCGATCGCCAATAGACAAGGCGAAAGCCACTTCTGGTGGGTTTTCACTCGTTCCATCTGACGAGTTTGCTTGCATAAGCTGACTACGGGCAACTTTCTCGGCCGTGGCAAAACTCTCATGGTATAACCGACTCATATCAAAATTGAGTTCGACCAATAAGGCTTTTACCGCTTGCATATAAGGTTCTGGACCACAAAGGTAGATAGTACGCTCTGCAAAATCAGGTACTAAGGTTTGTAGCATCTGTGCACTTAACCGCCCGAAATCGAATGCTATCTTTGGTGAACACCCCAGTGTTTCAGTGACAGTCTCAAGTACGTAGCTGAGCTTAAATGCATTAAAACGGTTGGCCATAGTCGCCAATGATGACTTAAAAATAATATCATTCTCTGATCGCGCACTGTGCACAAAGGCAATATCGGCATCAATTTGTGTATCAGTCAGATAACGCGACATAGAGTACATGGGGGTAATACCGCAACCAGCACTCAAAAAAAGGTATTTCTGCGCCGTTATAGCTAACAAATTAGCATCTAACTTTTCAGTCTCTGGCTGTTTATGGCTTAGCCGAGCAATATCAAACAGATTAAATTGCCCCGCGGGCGGCAGCACTCGTACACTCTGGCCGAGTAATAGATTGTCGATAAGATATTTAGATACGAGTCCACCCGCAACACGCTTAATCGTCACCATCAAGGAATAGGGCCTAGATGGCGATGATGACAAGGTATAACTGCGGCACACTTGCTCGCCATTAATCTCAAGCACAAAGGTCATAAACTGACCGGGTTTATAGTCAAACTTCATCGGCTCGCCCGCTTGAAAACGAAAACTCACGACATCCGAGGTTTCATTCCAGCGTTCGACGCACACTAATTGATTAACACTTCCGGGTTTATGGGGCGAAACCGATAATGCCCGCGCTCCCGCTATCACACTCATGTTCATAGCATTTACCCACAAAACACTGCGGCCTCAGTAAACAAGCCAAAACCGCAGTTCAGCAACAATTCTTGGTTGATTTAAGCCACGTTTAACATATTTTTTAAATCGGCTTCGACTGTCGTGGTATTACGCAAGCCAAACTTATCTTCCAAAACTTTGGCTAAATTGGCCGTCAGGAATGCAGGTGGCGTCGGGCCTGTTCGAATATTTTTAACGCCAAGTGACAACAGCGTCAGCAGTACTACAATGGCTTTTTGCTCAAACCAAGAAAGCACTAAGCTCAGAGGTAATTCATTGATATCACATTCAAACACTTCAGCTAATGCAATCGCTAACTGAATCGCTGAATAGGCATCGTTACATTGGCCCACATCGAGCAAACGTGGAATACCGTTAATGTCACCAAATTCGAGCTTATTGAATTTGTACTTACCACAGCCTAGCGTCAGGATTATTGAATCCTTAGGTGTGGATTTAGCAAGTTCAGTGAAGTAGCTTCTGTCGGCTTTGTCGCCATCGCAACCGCCAACAAGGAAGAAATGCTTAATCGCACCACTCTTCACATTTTCAACCACGGCGGGCGCTGCGGCCATCAAGGCATTACGGGCAAAACCAATAGTGATAGTGTGTGGGATTTCATCATAGATAAAGCCTTCTAAGGCTAACGCTTTATCAATGACAGCCGAGAAATCATCTCCTTCGATATGCACCACACCAGGCCAGCCCACTATGCTGCGAGTAAAGATACGATCACTATAACTACCCACATTTGGATCGATAATACAGTTAGATGTCATCACCACAGCGCCAGGGAAATTGGCAAATTCTTGCTGTTGATTCTGCCAAGCACTGCCGTAATTTCCGACAAGATGTGCATATTTTTTAAAGGCTGGATACGCCAGTGCAGGAAGCATTTCACCGTGGGTAAACACATTGATACCCTTGCCTACAGTCTGCTCGAGAATAAGCTCTAAATCCTTCATGTCATGGCCAGAGACTAGTATGGCTTTGCCCTTAACTGACTTAGTGTTGACCACAGTTGGCTCAGGATGACCAAAGGCCTGAGTTTCACCCGCATCCAGCATTGCCATTATGCGGTAGTTCAACTGACCTATGTCCATAGCCGTAGTAAACAGCTTATCGCCATCTACACTCGGCTCACCTAAGAAAGACATGATTTCATGGAAGCGCCCTGCCACATCAGCATCAGTCTGCCCCAACACGCGAGCATGCTCCATATAAGCAGCCGCGCCCTTAAGGCCATATAAACACAATAACCTCAATCCCATGATGTCTTCATGAACTTCATGCTTATCTTTATTCAGCAGTGCAATCGGTGCCTGCGCTAGCATTTCAATCTTACTTGTCCCCAGCACTAACTGAGCGACTTGCGGCACTTGCTCAGCAGCAATACCGGCTTGTTCACAAGCCGCTTCGTAAGAAGCTTTTAACTGAGCACGATACTTAGCCGCCTGCTGGGTATAGGCCATAATGCGCTCATCATCGAAGTTGACGTTGGTGAGGGTCGCGAAAAAGGCTTTAGGCACAAAACTATCAATTTCAGCATCGATAATGCCCAGCTCGCGAGCTTTAACCGCATATACAGACACGCCTTGTAGCATGTAAATCAGCAAGTCTTGCAGATCGGACGTTGCCGCCAACTTGCCACACATACCTTGGGAATAACTACAACCATTGCCAGCGGGTGTACGAATGGTTTGCTCACACTGAATACAGAACATGGATAGACTCCTAATTTAAATTCATGCTTTATTTTTGCATGTTTAAAACTAGTCTACCTAAACGTGCCATAAGCGACAGTCATTTCTAAAGTGAGATGCTAAATGTTAGAGAAAGATCACCTTAAGCAATTGCTAATTAATACAATGTGACCTGTTAAAATCCATAAAAAAACGCCCATCAATGATGGGCGTTTTAAAGGGTAACTGTTTATTTATTAATTGGTTTTCATATCATTAACCGATTGCAGCATAATACGACTTTCGCGCTGGAATTGAGGTGCAAAATCCCCAAACCATTTGGCGACACTTTGGAACTGCTTAATAAACTCGTTCCTGTCACCCCGTTTTAGTAGCTCTAACGCTTCACGGTAGTTATCTAAATAATCACCAATAGCATGCTGGCTATCTTGCTGGGCAAAAATAATATCGGCGTAAAGCTCTGGGCTTTGGGCGAATAAGCGCCCTACCATAGCCAATTCTAATCGGTAAATCGGCGAGCTAAATTGCAGTAAAGTATCAATATCGGCCTCTTCCTTACACAGATTCAAACCATACACAAAGGTCGAGAAGTGACGCATTGCCTGCACTAGCTGCATCGCATTGTCGTGACGCTCTGGTTCTGCTTCGACAATCCGCGCGCCCCAAATGGCGATCTGCTCAAGCAACCACTGGTATTTTTCCGGCGAGCGACCATGACACACCACCACGACTTGCTTCGCCAGACTGCCCACATCAGGACCAAACATAGGATGAAAACCAACGACAGGACCAGAATGCGCCTCAAGCATGGCTTTAACCGGCTCAGTCTTGATGGAGGTCAAATCTGCCAGAATGCAATCTGCTGGTAACTGGGTCAGTTTTTCACGAATAAGCTCACAGGTAATCGCAATAGGCACTGTCACTAACACCATCCCCGCATCGGCAAATAAGCTATCCGCTTGCCGCCAATCGTCTTTATCGAGCAAATTCACTTGGTAGCCGGATAAGGTCAGCATTTGTGAAAATAGTCCACCGAGTTGCCCTTTACCGCCGACAATCACCACTGAGCCAAGATCTTTTTTAACTTGCTTAAAACCAACATCTTTTTCATTGAGGTAAGACTCACGCATCAAGCGACGCAAAATATCTTCGATCAACTGCGGCTCGATCCCCATAGTTTTTGCTTCTTCACGGCGTTTAGCCAGCATGGCGGCTTCACGCTGAGGAGCATAAATAGGTAAACCGGCGCCGTGTTTCACCGTGCCCACTTGCGCAACGAGATCCAAGCGCTTACGCAGTAAGTGCAGTAATTGCTGATCAACACCATCAATCAGGCCGCGAAGGTGTTCTAATTCGGCCGTTGTTTTTTCATTCATACCTGAGTCCATTAAGCTGTAACCAATTTAAGCGTTAGCTACTTTAAGCATATCGAAACGCGTTGGAAGTATTGAAGATAACTTCGCTGCGCCTTCCCGTAAAATGGTTTCTGTTTTTTCCCAATTAATACAAGAATCTGTTACAGAAACACCGTAAGCAAGCTCGCTTAATGGCCTATCACAACTTTGATTGCCTTCATTTAAATGACTTTCTAGCATGACGCCAATAATCGACTTATTGCCGTTAAAAATCTGCTCGAACACATCTTCACAGACAGGCTTTTGGCGGCTGTAGTCTTTGGATGAATTACCATGGCTGCAATCGATGATCAAACGTGCATTGAGTTTGGCTTTATGGAGCTGCGTTTCACACTCTGCCACACTCGCCGCATCATAGTTGGGCGTTGCACCACCGCGTAAAATCACATGGCCATCGGGATTACCTGCAGTTTGCAATAATGCGACTTGGCCCTGTTGGTTTATGCCCATAAATCTGTGGCTACTGGCCGCCGATTTTAGCGCATTAATCGCTACATCGAGCTTACCATCGGTGCCATTTTTAAAGCCCACCGGCATAGAAAGACCCGATGCCATTTCCCTATGGGTTTGCGATTCAGTGGTGCGAGCGCCAATGGCAGACCAAGTGACAAGCTCAGAAATGTACTGAGGACTGATAGGATCGAGTGCTTCGGTGGCAACAGGCAGTCCTAACTCGGCCAACCAAATCATTAGCTCACGGGCCATTTTCAGGCCTTTTTCGACATCGAAGGATTCATCCATATCGGGGTCGTTGATCATGCCCTTCCAACCTACCGTGGTACGCGGCTTTTCGAAGTAGACTCGCATTAAGATGTAAAACTCATCACTGAGTTCATCGTGCAACTTTTTAAGCTTTAAGGCATATTCCTTAGCCGCGGTGATATCGTGGATAGAGCAAGGGCCAGTGACGATCAATACTCGATTGTCGCGCTTGTGGACGATATCAGCCACGGTTTTGCGAGCATTAAGAATATAACGATAAGCATGCTCAGAGAGTGGCAAGGCATTTTTAAGCTCTTGCGGCGTGATTAAAACTTTCTCTGAACTAATGTGTACGTTGTTAATCGTATCTTGTTGCATGCTTACCACCTAAGACTTAGTGTTTAACCCAGTTATCGAAGCAGGACTTCAAGTCAGCTTGGGCATTCATTTCGGATATAAAATAGCGTAAATCCATCGCAATGTACTTTTGTAATGCTACACCATTACAATCAGGCGACCACTATGCCTGTTCATTCTCTTTAGATCAAGTATAAATACTCAAAAAACAGCAACAAAAAACCGCCACTAGGGCGGTTTTCTGTGCGAACACTACGTCTTGTTTTCTGTAGCGGTAACTATTACTTAGTTGCCAGCTTCTCACGGATACGTGCAGATTTACCTGAACGATCACGCAGATAGTACAGTTTGGCGCGACGAACGCGACCACGACGCTTAACTTCAATGCTAGCGATCAGTGGGCTGTGCGTTTGGAAAGCACGCTCAACACCTTCGCCATTAGAGATTTTACGTACTGTGAATGCAGAGTGCAGACCACGGTTACGCTTAGCAATTACAACGCCTTCAAAAGCCTGTAAACGCTCTTTATCGCCTTCTTTAACACGAACCTGAACGACTACTGTATCACCAGCACCAAACGCAGGTACGTCTTGTTTCATTTGCTCATCGTTGAGCATTTTAATGATGTTGTTCATAACTTACTCCGTTCTAGAATTAACTGAGCTACGACTAAGCATGCTTGTTCATTGCTTCAACGAACTGCGCTAATAGAGTCGTTTGTTCGTCAGTCAGAGCTAGATTTTGCAATAATTCTGGCCGTCTAAGTAAAGTCCTACCAAGGCTTTGCTGTAAACGCCAGAGTCTAATTTGTTCGTGGTTGCCACTTAGCAGCACTGCCGGTACGTCAAGACCATCCAAGCTTTCAGGGCGAGTGTAATGTGGACAATCCAGTAAACCGTCGGAGAAAGAATCTTGCTCCGCCGAAGCTTGTTTTCCTAGCACGCCAGGAACCAATCTCGATACTGAATCTATCAGAGTCATCGCCGGTAATTCGCCGCCCGAAAGCACGTAATCCCCTATCGACCACTCTTCATCCACTTCCGTTTGAATGATGCGTTCATCAATACCTTCGTATCGACCACAGACCAAAATCAAACGTGATGATTGAGCCAACTCAGTGACGCCTTGCTGATCCAGCTTGCGTCCTTGAGGTGACAAGTAAATCACCTTCGCACCTTCACCCGCTGCGGCTTTCGCTGCACGGATGGCATCGCGCAAGGGTTGCACCATCATCAACATTCCGGGACCACCGCCGTAAGGCCTGTCATCTACCGTATTATGTCTATCATGGGTGAAATCACGGGGATTCCACGTGTGCAACTCGAGCAGGCCGTTTTTCACGGCTCGACCCGTAACTCCAAAGTCTGTCACGGCACCGAACATCTCTGGGAACAGGGTTATTACCCCTAACCACATCTGTTGTACCTCGACTTAGAAGTCAGGATCCCAATCCACTAAAATCTGTTTACCTTGCAGGTCCACCGTTTTGATGAACTGCTCAGGGACAAAGGGGATCATACGTTCCACTTTGCCGAAACTATCTTTAGCGTTGGCTTTAACAAGTAATACGTCGTTCGATCCTGTTTCCACGATCTGATCGACAATCCCCATGTTATAGCCTGTTGTATTGACCACTTCGCAACCGATGAGATCACGCCAGTAGAATTCATCTGCTGGCAAATCGTTCATCTGTTCCGGCAAAATCGCAATCTCACAATTTGTGAGCATTTGCGCTTGCTCCCGTGTTTCTACGCCATCAAGTAAGGCAACAACGGCCTTGCCTTGATAACGCCACTGGGTGACCTTTATTTCGCGCCACTCACCATTTTCTTTAATAAGCCAAGGTGAATAGTCAAAGATACCTTCAACAGAATCGGTATAGGCGGTGATTTTCAGCCAACCTTTAATGCCATGACAGGAGCCTAATTTCCCCAGTACGACTGGCTGTTGGTTACTGCTCATCAATCTATACCTTAACGCTATTAAGCTGTTGCTTTACGAGCGTCTTTGATCAGTTTTGCTACACGTTCTGTAGCAGCTGCACCGTTAGAAACCCAGTGCTCAACGCGAGCTAGGTCTAAACGTAAAGTTTCTTCTTGGCCACGGGCCAATGGGTTGAAGAAACCAACACGCTCGATGAAACGACCGTCACGAGCGTTACGGCTATCAGCAACAACGATGTTGTAAAATGGACGCTTTTTTGCGCCGCCACGAGCTAAACGAATGGTAACCATGCGTTTTCAATCCTCTAATGATTTGCTTGAAGCAAAAATAAAAACTGGAACCCCGTGTTCGCGAAGAGTCCCAGATAGAAAGCCGGAAGATTTTACCTGACTTTCCAACGAATGCAACCAAAGATGGCGATTATTACGCCTGTGCCCTCAGTAAGCGGTTCATTGTTGCCAGAGTCAACCGACTGATAAAGTGCTAAGTTTAACTAAAAATGCCCGATTAACGTCCCGGAAATTTCATTCCTGGCGGCATCATGCCACGCATTCCGCGCATCATTTTTTGCATGCCGCCCTTAGCAGACATTTTTTTCATCATCTTTTGCATTTGCGTAAACTGTTTCAATAAACGGTTTACGTCTTGGATTTGCGTGCCAGAACCCGCAGCAATACGACGCTTGCGTGAACCCTTGATTAAATCAGGGTTCTTACGCTCTTTGGACGTCATAGAATTAATGATGGCTTCCATTTGGCCTGTCATCTTGCCGTCTTGGATTTGCGCTAAGGCTTCTGGGGGCAATTGACCCACACCGGGTAGTTTTTCCAGCATGTTCATCATGCCGCCCATGTTTTTCATTTGCTGTAACTGCTCACGGAAATCTTCTAAATCAAAACTGCCACCCTGCTTCACTTTCGAAGCCAGTTTCATGGCCTTTTCTTTATCGACGCCGCGCTCAACTTCTTCGATAAGCGATAACACATCGCCCATGCCCAAAATACGCGAGGCAATACGATCGGGATGGAACGGTTCTAACGCATCGGTCTTTTCACCGACACCGAGGAATTTAATTGGCTTGCCGGTAATATGGCGAATCGATAACGCGGCACCACCACGTGCATCACCATCGACTTTGGTTAAGATAACCCCTGTCAGTGGCAAAGCTTCGTTAAACGCCTTAGCCGTGTTCGCCGCATCTTGACCTGTCATAGCATCCACAACGAACAAGGTCTCGATAGGCTTGACCGCAGCGTGTAAGCCTTTGATCTCGTCCATCATGGCTTCGTCGACGTGCAGACGACCCGCGGTATCGAGGATCACCACATCGATAAACTTTAATTTAGCGTGGGCAATCGCCGCTTTCGCAATGTCGATTGGCTTTTGGCTAACGTCCGATGGGAAAAACTCCACCGCCACTTCTTGCGCTAACGTCTCAAGCTGTTTAATCGCCGCGGGGCGATAAACGTCAGCACTGACGACTAATACCGATTTTTTATGGCGTTCGCGTAAAAATTTACCCAGTTTGGCCACACTGGTGGTTTTACCCGCACCTTGCAGACCCGCCATCATAATCACAGCTGGCGGCTGAGTGGCTAAATCTAGGGCTTCATTCGCCTCGCCCATGGATTTTTCAAGTTCACTTTGAACTATCTTAATAAAGGCTTGGCCAGGGCTTAAGCTTTTAGAGACTTCTTGGCCTACGGCACGTTCTTTTACGTTATTAACAAATTCGCGCACCACAGGCAGGGCAACATCGGCCTCCAGCAGTGCCATACGCACTTCGCGCAGGGTTTCCTTAACGTTTTCTTCAGTTAAGCGACCACGGCCACTGATATTTTTCAGTGTGCGTGACAGTCTGTCGGTTAGGTTCTCAAACATCGTCCTGTTCTATACCTTTAAGAATCTCGATTGATGGGCTGTATTATAACGATGCATGCGCATTATGCTACTGCTGCACCCATCTTGATTGTGGTTAAGTGTTTTACTTGCGCTGAGTCATGTTTTATTGTCGTCGACACACTATTTAACCCTAACAATAAGAATCTGCTAAATTTTGCAACTCATGTCACTGCCCATTTGCCGACAGCTCATGTTATTCTAGGGAAAATATTGATCTGTATGCCCCGTTTTTAAGGCACCTTTAACTACACAAATAGGTTAATTACCCATGGTCATCTTTTCTGCCTCAGCCATGTTTTTTTATTGCATTGCATTGGTACTAGTGACGAGTAGATTGTTTCACCCAGACGGTCCGAATCGCCGTGCTGTCGCAGGCTTTGCCGCTATTGCGGTAATTTTGCATGCCGCAGCATTATCACAAGTGATTTTCACCACAGATGGCCAAAACTTTAGCCTGACGAATGTGATTTCCTTAGTGAACTGGATTATCGCTTTTACTTTTACGATATTGATGTTCAGGCTGAAGGTCATCGTCGTCGTGCCCGTGGTTTATGCCTGCTCAGTGCTTTCGGTTGCCCTACTCTGGTTATTGCCGCCTAAATTCATCACACATTTTGAGCTTTATCCTGAAGTATTAGCCCACGTCGTATTGTCACTCATGGCCTACAGCGCCCTGATGATTGCCGCCCTGTATGCGATACAACTGGCGATGATCCAAAATAAACTGAAGAAAAAACAATTTATGCTGAGCCCTGGCATTCCGCCGCTGATGACAGTTGAAAAACAGCTTTATCACCTGGTGATTATCGGCGTTATCTTGCTCAGTTTGTCGCTCGCGACTGGTTTTATCTTCCTTGAAGATATGTTCGCCGATGGTAAAGGTCATAAGGCAATTCTGTCGATAATGGCTTGGTTTGTATACATTACTATGCTGTGGCAACAGTATTGGGTCGGTTGTAAAATTCGTACCGCAGTCATTTATACTCTGACTGGCGCATCCTTACTTTCGCTCGCGTATTTTGGCGCGCGCATTGTCAAAGAGTTAATCCTCAACTAAACATTTAAGTCGGCTGGGGCAGTTATTGCTGCGGCCGACTTGACACTTTTTTTAAATGTCGGTATTTACTTAAGTTTACTGGCCACATTGGAGCCTTTTTTGGACGCTATATCGACAAGCGCACTCCTGATCGTTTTACTAGTGCTTATCCTATTCTCTGCCTATTTTTCAGGCTCAGAAACCGCAATGATGACTCTCAACCGTTACCGTTTACGCCACTTAGCCAACAATGGCCATAAAGGGGCGATTAGAGCCTTGAAGTTACTTGAGCGTCCTGACCGTTTGATTGGATTGATCTTAATTGGCAATAACTTAGTCAATATTTCCGCATCGGCTATTGCGACTATCATTGGTATGCGTCTTTGGGGCGACTTAGGGGTCGCTGTTGCAACTGGCGTGCTTACGTTAGTCGTGCTCGTTTTTGCTGAAGTCACGCCAAAAACCATCGCCGCGCTAAATCCTGAGCGTATTGCTTTTCCCTCTAGCATACTGCTACTTATACTTTCCTCTACCTTTGCCTATGTTGTCTCAAGCGTTAATTTAATAACCACAGGTATCTTACGTTTAATGGGGATAAAAACCGTTAATAGTAGCGATGCATTAAGCCAAGAAGAGCTGCGTACTGTGGTGCATGAGGCAGGGGCACTCATCCCCCGACGCCACCAAGAAATGCTGTTATCTATCTTGGATTTAGAGAAAGTCACCGTTGAAGATATTATGGTGCCACGCTCAGATATCTACGGAATTAACGTCAATGACGAATTTAAGGTTATCAATCGTCAGGTGATCCAAAGTCCACATACCCGAGTGTTAGTGTATCGCGACACCATAGACGATGCAGTGGGCTTTATTCATCTACGCGATGCCCTGCGCCTCCAATCTAAAGAGCAATTTAGCAAGTCATCTTTGCTACGTGCAGTGAAAGAACTCTACTTTGTGCCAGAAGGTACGCCACTCAATGTGCAGCTAGCTAACTTCCAACAAAATAAAGAGCGCATCGGCTTAGTCGTTGATGAATATGGTGATATTCAAGGTCTAGTAACACTCGAAGATATTCTCGAAGAAATTGTCGGTGACTTTACCACTTCTATGTTGACCACCCCGAGTGAAGACATTAAGGTCCAGCAAGATGGCAGCTACTTAGTCGATGCGGGCATTACGATCCGCGATTTGAATAAAGAAATGAAGTGGAACTTTCCCACAGATGGCCCTAAAACCCTCAATGGTCTGATTCTGGAGTATCTGGAGGAAATTCCTTCTGCGAATACCAGTTTACGTTTAGCAGGTTATCCATTAGAGATAATTGATGTGTCAGAGAATATGATTAATACAGTGAGAATTATCCCGCTGTATTATCATCCCCCCAGAGTTTAATCCTCAATTTTGAGCATAAAAAATGGCCGAACCACACAAGTTAAGATGTGGTCCGGCGGACGATTACCTCCAAGCGATGATGCTCCCCCAAGCTATAAATCTATCTACTCTAATTCACTATCTAGCCAAGCTATGCAGACTTTTTCGCCTCAAGCATACGACGCTTCTCAAGCGCCATTGGTGTTATCTGGGCATTCAGCGCCTTTTCTAAGCCCAACATAAAATACACTTCCGCCATTAAGAAAAATGGCCCAATTAATAGCTGATTTAAGTCATCCACAAAGGCAGGCTTGGCTTTTTCATATTGATGGCCAATTAGCTGGAACACCCAGCCCACCACAAATACCCCTAGGGCAAGCCAAGTGGCACCGGCGATATGCGCCGCCCACTCAGTCGTGAGCAGCACAGGTACCATAAATAATATGAGCCCCATTGAAAGCCTTAAGTGTAAACGGACATAATAGGCCAACACGAATATACCGACTATCACTGCTAAACTTGTCTCTCCCATACTCCCCAGCGGAATACGCACTGTGGCCAACAACAGGAAAGCAGACCAAATAATCAGTGGGATGCCAATAAAATGGGTCTGAATATTACGCTGATTTAAATGCACACTTTTGTAGGTCGATAACTGCTCTGCGGCGGATTTCATGTCGGGTTCCTCTTCATTTGCCCCTGCTTTTACGTGCGCCAAATTGAGCGACGCGCAATCCATAAACTAACGTAAAATAATTAAGCTGAACAGTAAAAGTAAATAAATTGTTGCATTCAGTAATTTGGTACTGATTTGGATACCCATCCAGAAATGAAAAAAGGAACCCTAAGGTTCCTTTTTTACCGCCAACAGACACAAACTCGGGTTTATTGAGACTCTATGATTACCGTCGCAATCGCGTAGGATTTTTCATCGGCAATAGAGATATGCCCAACCGTCGCTTTAAGCTGCTGTAAGCGAGTCAGCGCCCCCTCGGTAAAGTGAATCGTCGGTGCACCATCCTCATTGTTGCCAATGTGAATATGCTGAAACGACACGCCGCGGCCAATACCCGTACCGAGGGCTTTGGCTGCGGCTTCTTTTGCAGCAAAACGCTTGGCAAGATAACGACTTGGCTGACTATGGGCAGTATAAATGGCTAACTCAGCCTCGGTCAGCACACGTTTCGCCAGCTTGTCACCTGCGCGTGCCACATGGGCCTGAATACGCTCAATCTCGACGATATCTGTGCCTAGACCGATAATCGCCATTACTCGCCCCGACGACCTTCAAGCATTAACACTTTCATGTCTTTCACTGCTGTCGCTAAACCGTCTATCGCGGCACGGGCGACAATCGCATGGCCGATATTGAGCTCATATAACTCAGGAATCGCCGCAATCGGTTTCACGTTGTGATAATGCAGACCATGACCTGCGTTAACCACTAAACCTTTGCTATGGGCGTATTTGGCCATTTCGCTAATACGCGCTAACTCAGTGGCTTCTTCTGCTTCCGTTTTCGCATCGGCATAACAGCCAGTATGAATTTCAATAAGCGGTGCGCCAGCGGCAACAGCGGCATCGATTTGGGTTTTATCGGCATCGATAAATAAGGAGACTTGAATACCCTCAGCAGCTAAACGAGTCACTGCAGCAGTGATTTTATCTAACTGCCCCGCTACATCTAAACCACCTTCAGTGGTGACTTCTTGACGTTTTTCTGGCACTAAACAGACATAGGTCGGCTTAATTTCACAGGCGATGTTAAGCATTTCTTCGGTCACAGCACATTCAAAATTCATGCGGGTTTTCAAGGTTTTTGCCAACAGATACACATCGCGGTCTATGATGTGGCGTCTGTCTTCACGCAAATGGATAGTGATGCCATCGGCGCCAGCATGTTCAGCAACGGCAGCAGCATGCACAGGATCAGGATAACTGGTGCCACGGGCTTGGCGCAGAGTAGCAATATGGTCGATATTCACGCCCAATAAGATACGGCTCATCGGGAACTCCTTAATGTTTAACGCTGATATTGCGGCCTATTGTACTTAGGCTCACGCTAAAAAACAGGAGCTAGGGCGAATTATTCCCATCAATCTTAGTTGGTACGGCAGTGCTGACGAACAATTGTCGACTCAACAAAGGTTTAGTCCCGAGTAATGGCGTTAATAGGGAGCGCATCAACAACTTAGCGCTCAAAAAATGTGCGTCGGTGAGCTGGTTATCGTTAAGCGCCGTCAACATTGCCCCTTGATAAGCATTGCGAGCACGGGAGTTGAGCACAAATTGAAAACCTAGCTCAGGCACGAGCTGATAATAATCGTCAGGTACGAGTGGTTCACCTTGAGTATCGCGACTAAGAGAAGGCATAAAACCTAATTCCCGCAGCAAGGCAAGCTCAATATAACGCAGTTGGGATTGGCAAAACTTCGCGGCAAGGCCGACTAAGGCTTGATGATAAATGAGGAACAACTCTTCAGCATTGTGCTGTACAGACAAAGTGCGAACCAATAACTCATTGATATACATGCCAGCAAACAAGCTTTGACCAGAAAGAGGCACAGCAGGTGCAGCGGCTTCGACTTGAGTTAAGGTTTTTAATTCAGACTTACCGCTAAATTCGAAGATCAGCGGTTGAAAGGGCTGGAGAATACTCTTGATAGAGCGCTTACCGCTGCCGGTTCGGGCAACCACATCAACCCGTCCAATGCCGTCAACTAAGAGGTTAACTAAGACACTGGACTCTCGATATGGGCGATGATGTAAAACGTAACCACGTTTCATCGGTAAGCGCGCTCGCTGAAATTAATGCTTAATCGTCGCCGTAACCTAAGCTACGCAAGGCGCGTTCATCATCGGCCCAACCAGATTTCACTTTCACCCACACTTCAAGGAAGACTTTATTATCAAATAAGGTTTCCATGTCTAAGCGGGCTTGAGTCGCAATAGTGCGAATACGTTCGCCCTTGCTACCGATCACCATACGTTTCTGGCCTTCACGCTCAACGAGGATCAGGGCATTGATTTGATAAACGCCATTTTCCATCATCTTAAACTGTTCGATCTCAACCGTCGCATCATAGGGTAATTCATCACCTAGGAAACGCATCAGTTTTTCGCGCACAATTTCCGACGCCATAAAACGTTGCGAACGGTCGGTAACATAGTCTTCAGGGAAGAAGAAAGGTCCTTCAGGAATAGACGCCGCCGCTAGCTCTAAAATGCGCTTAACGTTGGTACCTTTACTGGCTGAAATCGGCAAAATTTCATCGAAAGGATATTTTTTGGCGACTTCTTCCAAATACGGGAACAGCGATTCTTTGTCTTTGATATTGTCGACTTTGTTAATCGCCAGAATTGTCTGACGCTCTTCACCGCCACGGCGTAATTTACTCAACACCATCTCATCATCGGCGGTCCACGTCATGCCATCGACCACGAAAATTACCATAGCTACATCGGCAAGCGAACTGGCTGCTGCGCGGTTCATAAGGCGGTTAATCGCCCGCTGCTCTTCTATGTGTAAACCTGGTGTATCGATGAACACGATTTGCTTCGGACCATCGGTATGAATACCCATGATACGGTGGCGCGTTGTTTGTGGCTTTTTAGAAGTAATACTTACCTTCTGACCAAGTAAACGGTTAATTAACGTTGATTTACCGACGTTAGGGCGACCAATGATCGCTACCATGCCGCAATAAGTGACATCGTATTGGGCCGACGGCGTTGGCGCGGCCGCATTCATCCTTGCCAGTAATTCATCTAAACTCGGCTCAGTTGCCGCTTTTGCAGCATCGATACCTGACAAGTCTGTTTTTTTGGTCATTTCTTTAGTAACTCCAATACTTGAGCGGCCGCGATTTGCTCGGCTTTACGGCGTGAACTCGCCACACCAATGACGCTTTGACTCAAGTCTTCAATACGACATTCAACGGTAAATGTCTGATCGTGGGCATCGCCTTCTATGTTGATTACTTGGTAATCAGGCAGCGGCTTTTTAAACCCTTGTAAATGTTCTTGCAGTAATGTCTTAGCGTCTTTCTGGCTGATCCCAGGTTGGATTTCGGCCAAACGCTCGGCATACCATTTCAGCAGTAATGCACGGCAAACTTCGAGATCGGAATCAAGGTAAACGGCGCCAATAATGGCTTCAACCGCATCGGCAAGAATCGACTCGCGTCTAAATCCGCCACTTTTCAACTCGCCAGGACCGAGATATAAATAATCGCCGAGCTTAAACTCTTGGGCGATGATAGTTAAGGTATCACCGCGAACTAAGGTGGCACGCATCCGGCTTAAATCGCCTTCGGTTGCCTTCGGAAACTGATGATATAAAGCATCAGAAATCACAATAGATAAAATTGAATCACCTAAAAACTCTAAGCGTTCATTGTGTTTATTTGCCGCACTTCTGTGGGTCAGCGCTTGAGTCAAAAGCTCAATATTCTTGAACTCATAACCTAAAGTACGACACAAACGTGGCAAATTTTTAATCGGTTCCATGCTATTTAATTCCACCTACACGCTCAAAACGTACACCGCTTGGCACCCAAGTTGGGAGGAAGTCGGCTTTTGAACGGTCAAATTCAAAACTAATCCAAATCGCTACCGCTTTACCAACAAGGTTCTCTTCTGGCACAAAGCCCCAGAAACGACTGTCGGTACTGTTATCGCGGTTATCGCCCATGGCAAAGTAATGGCCTTCTGGCACTAAAAACTCACCCGCGGGTAAATTACCTTCGCGCTTAAAATATCCCAGCATGTCGGGACGACTTGGGTTGATCAAAATATCGTGGGCGACCTCGCCCAGTTGCTCCGTGTAACGCAGTAATGGCACGCCATCTTGGCTGTAATCACCACGACTGATTTCAGTACGGGCGATAACTTGTGGTTCTGGGCAAGCTGTTTGCTCAACGCCACAGGCCTTCTGGATCATCAACTGCTTGTTACGGTAAATAATTCTATCACCCGGTAAACCGACAACACGCTTAATGTAGTCAATTTGCGGATTTTCAGGATATTTAAATACCACCACATCACCGCGTTTGGGCTCGCCAGTTTCAACCAGTTTAGTGCGCCATACGGGATCTTTAAGCCCATAACTAAATTTTTCCACCAGAATGAAGTCGCCCACTAAGAGGGTTGGCATCATAGAACCCGATGGGATTTGAAATGGTTCATAAATGAATGAACGTAGGATCAACACAAAGGCAATCACAGGGAAGATAGAATGCGCGGTTTCGACTATGGTCGACTCACGAATGATTTGGTACTCAGCTTCTTCAGTTAAATTCGCTTGTGATGCCTTTGCTAACGCTAAACTCTCACGACGCTTTGGGGCGAAAACGAGCACATCGACTAACCAAATAAGTCCTGAGATCAGGGTGATTAGCACTAGAATAATGGAAAAATACGCTGCCATTGCTTATTGAACTCCTGCCTTAAAAATAATTAAAGGTGCCTAACTCAGCGAATATTATACTTTAGTTAACTTACCGTATTCGACCTTGGTAAACCAAAGTGATAAACCAATGCGATAACCTAACTAAAGCGCCGCAAACAGCGGCGCAATAGTCAACTAAATTGTCACTTCTTATACTAACGATTACTCGTTTAGCTTAAGTACCGCTAAGAATGCTTCTTGTGGCACCTCAACGTTACCTACTTGCTTCATCCGTTTCTTACCCTCTTTTTGTTTATTTAAGAGTTTTTTCTTACGAGAAACGTCGCCGCCATAACACTTAGCCGTTACGTCTTTACGCAGGGCTTTCACGGTTGAACGTGCAATAATTTGACTGCCCACCGCCGCTTGAATCGCAATATCAAACATCTGACGTGGAATAAGTTCTTTCATCTTATCCACTAAGGCTAAACCACGGTGACGAATGTTTGATCTATGGATAACCATAGCCAAGGCGTCGACTCGGTCGCCGTTGATGAGAATATCTAAACGCACCATGTCTGCAGGATCGAAACGAATAAAGTTATATTCGAGGGATGCATAGCCACGGCTAGTGGACTTCAAACGGTCGAAGAAATCCATGACCACTTCCGCCATTGGCAGATGGTAAGTTACAGCCACTTGGTTACCGTGGTAAACCATGTTCACTTGGGTGCCACGTTTTTCAATACACAGGGTAATCACGTTACCTAAGTATTCTTTTGGCACTAAAATGTTGGCCTCAACAATCGGCTCACGCATTTCTTCAATGTTGTTAATCGCAGGCAGATCAGACGGGTTATCAACGTAAATCGTTTCACCGCTGGTCATGACAACTTCGTACACTACGGTTGGCGCAGTGGTGATCAACTCTAGGTTGTATTCACGCTCTAAACGCTCTTGTACGATTTCCATGTGGAGCAGGCCTAAATAGCCAATGCGGAAACCAAAACCGAGTGCCGATGAACTTTCAGGTTCAAAGAATAATGACGCATCGTTCAGGCTGAGTTTGTTCAGCGCATCACGGAAGTTTTCATATTCGTCGGTCGAAATTGGGAATACGCCAGCGTATACCTGTGGCTTCACTTTCTTAAAACCAGGTAACGGCTTTTCAGCACCATTTTTGGCTAAAGTTAACGTATCGCCCACGGGCGCGCCGTGAATTTCCTTCAGACCCGCAATCACAAAGCCGACTTCACCGGTTTTAAGTTCGGTTTTGTCAGTTTGTTTTGGAGTGAAAATACCCACGCGATCAGCCGTGTGGTTTTGCCCTGTAGACATTACCTTAAACTTGTCACCTTTTTTCAGGCTACCGTGTTTAATTCGCACTAACGACACTACGCCTAAGTAATTATCAAACCAAGAATCGATGATCAAGGCTTGCAATGGTGCGTCAGGATCGCCTTCTGGCGGTGGAATTTTGGCAACAATGACTTCTAAAACCTCGTCGACACCGACACCGGTTTTAGCCGAACAACGCACAGCATCCATCGCATCAATACCGACGATATCTTCAATCTCGGCAGCAACACGTTCTGGATCGGCTTGTGGTAAGTCAATCTTGTTTAAAATGGGTACCACATCTAGATTCATATCCAGCGCGGTATAACAGTTTGCCAGTGTCTGAGCTTCAACGCCCTGACCCGCATCAACCACCAGCAAAGCACCTTCACAGGCAGCTAATGAGCGCGAGACCTCGTAGGAGAAGTCAACGTGACCTGGGGTATCAATAAAGTTGAGTTGATAGACAAGGCCATCTTTGGCTTTATAATCCAAAGTGACACTTTGTGCCTTAATCGTAATACCACGCTCACGTTCTAGATCCATAGAATCTAAAACTTGAGAATCCATTTCACGGTCGGTTAAACCGCCACAAACCTGAATAAGACGATCTGATAGCGTCGATTTACCATGGTCGATATGGGCAATAATTGAGAAGTTTCTAATTTGTTTCATTATGCTGCAATGACTAATACTGAAAATGGATACGGTTCAAAGGAGCGAAATTGTACCTGATTGCGGTTTCAATACCAATCACATTCACTCCTACTTAAGACAGGCCGATAAAACAACGCCCCAAACCGCAGTTAGCTGCTATTTGATAAAAAATAACACATTGAAATTATTGGGCTAATTCGTTTAAATTGATACTCCTACCTAAATAGGCCAAAATCACAGGCTGAGCATCAACTTCTAAACGTTTAGCCTGTTGCTTACCAAAAGACCACGCAATCAAGGCACCAACGGCAGCAAAGCCCATGGCACCTAGGTTAGGATTAAACTCAAGCAACTGGCCTAAAAATTGTCCTAACGCTGCGCCGACAAACAGGCCAAACAGCGGCATTAAATAGATTAATGCCGCGGATTTGAGGATCACGCTCTCGGGAAGGCCTAATTTGAGTAATTCACCAGCCTCACAGCGGCAGTCACTCTGAATAGAAAATTGCTGGGTTTTCGAGGAAAAAGCCTGAGCGACAGCAGAGGTCCCGCAAGACTCACTGTTACTGCAGCTCTTGCAAGTACTCTTAAGTTCCACTTCAACCGTCAACCAGCCTTGACTATCACTGGAGACGACTCTGGCAATTTCTTCCATCATAATCGGCGTCCTATTCTAGCGTCAGACTTTTAGCAATGCGCGTTAGGGTTTCTGTCGGCACTTTACCCACAGCAACCACTTCGGCATTACCGACTTTTTCTGAGACTAACGACAAGCCATTACGGGTAATTAATTCTTCAGGCAATGGACTCGTGCCCGCACGCGCCACATAAACAGAAATATTTGCTAGTCCATCGGTCAGTGCTATGTACTCCACCGCTTCGTGACTGCCAATTAATCTATGGTGGTCGCGCACTACCACAGTAAAACCTGCGGGTAACCAAGCAAATTGCCAGTTTTGACCGTCTTGGCGCTCGGCTTGATCGATAACTGCCGGCCACTCTTGCTTATAAGCCTCTTGCAAAATGGCTGGCGGCTCGCTGAATTCAATGAGTTCAATCACCATGATCTGCTCAAGTAATTGCTTATCTTGAGTCAGCATGTCGTATCTCAGCGGCAGATAGGTTTCCATATCAAGCCAAATTTGAAAGCCATAACGGAATTCATCATTGGGCAACAGGCGGATCATCTGCCCTGGACGCCCAGCGATACGGGTACGGCCACCGAGTACAAACTGATAACCCACTTCTAAGTCCGCCATATTGGCAGAGAAAGCAGCGGGCCAGACACCTTGAATATGATTAGAAACGATACTATACGCAGGCTCATCGTGCTCAATAAAGGTGACACGATTACCGACACGCACTGCATTTTTAGGTGGACCGTTAAGGTATTCTAGAAAGGCAACTTCTTGATTATTCACCTTACCATGCAGGTAAACCAAAGGCCGAATATGATCGGCCTGAAGTTGAATAATCGATGCTTTAAACTCTTTCTCTCGTAAAGCCTGACTCATTTTCTCGAGCCAAGCTTTGGCAGGTATGTCTTCCTGCGCGGTTGCAGGAAAGACCAAGGCTAATAAAGCCAACAGGATTAGACGCAAGCTAACTCCTCGTTATTGATTGACCGGAACGGGTACGACCTCGGTATTGTCCTCTACAACCGCACCAGTATTCAATCGTTGTTGCAACATATGATCTTGGATATAAGTATTAATTCGGCGACGTTGCTCATTCACCTGATCATTGGTATAGCCTTGATTCTGTTGTACAGGACCGGTTTGTAGGCTCACAGGTGATGCGCTACCAATAAGCGGTCTGGTAATCAATACGGGCGATGGTGACGCGGCATCATCGGCGCTCTGATTGTAATTCTGCACACCCACAATCGCAAACATAGCAACCGTCGCAGCAATGGCATATTGACCAAATTGCTTAAATAAAGGTACGACGCGGCTTTGCTCCGAATTGGCGGCAATTTGTGGCGTTACAGGTGCAGTAACTTTAGACGCATGATGCTTAGGCGCAACTATCGCTGGCTCAAGTTCAATGGCGGCAGCAATGCTAGCAGAGAGATCTAACACAATAGTCTGCGGCAATTCGCCACGCATGGCATCGCCTATCATATGATAGTTATGCCATTTATCATGTGAATGTGTATCAGCAGATAACTCTGCCATGGTCTGCTCATCAGTCTCTCCATCGACTGCGGCAGATACCCATTCTTGACCTAATTTATCCATTTTTCACCTGTCTAAATATAAGGGTTTCTTAAAATAAGAATTTAGGCTTCCAGCAAAGGCTGGAGCTTTTTATCGATTGCCTCTCGAGCTCGGAAGATACGCGATCTTACGGTCCCGACAGGACAATCCATGACTATGGCAATATCTTCGTAACTCATACCATCGAGTTCACGCAATGAGATGGCCATTCGTAATTCTTCAGGCAAAGTCTCTAATGTATCGAAAATCACTTTTTTGATTTCATCCGATAACATTAGCCGTTCTGGGGAGGCAAACTCCTTCAGCGCGTCACTGCCTTCGTAATATTCGGCATCTTCTGCATCAACATCATTCGCAGGCGTTCTACGCCCCTGTGATACGAGATAATTCTTCGCAGTGTTTACTGCGATGCGGTACAACCAAGTATAAAATGCACTTTCACCGCGAAAGTTTGGCAAAGCTCTGTAAGCTTTGATAAACGCTTCCTGTGCGACATCAGCAACGTCCGCTTGGTTCCGTACATAACGGGATATCAAGCTAATGACTTTACTTTGATATTTAAGCACTAACAGGTTAAAAGCGTTTTTATCACCTTGTTGTACGCGCTCAACTAATTGTTGATCACTTAATTGTCCACTCATCCGAGCCGACTTCTCCTAAATCTAAAATGCTGATTTCTCAGTCGCTCGAATCATATTCACTTATGTAGACTCGCGGGCTTTGAAAAAGTTCTAAAAATTATACAAAAAAAGTAAGGTAAAAAGGAAAGTACCCATAATCGGTGAGTTGGTTTACCATAGTTGGCACTCTTCAGTCACATCATGATACCCGATGAAACAAGTAGTTGAACACCAATCTGACATATTAGTCATAGGTAGCGGTGCCGCAGGTCTGACACTAGCTTTGCATCTTGCTGAAAAAGCAAAAGTAATTCTGCTTTCAAAAGGCCCACTCTCGGAAGGGTCGACTTACTACGCCCAAGGCGGTATCGCCTCCGTCTTCGACGAAAGTGACACTATCGAATCCCATGTTGCAGACACCTTAATCGCAGGGGCGGGTTTATGTGACAAAGACGTTGTCACTTTCACGGCTGAAAATGCCAAGAGTGCGATGCAATGGCTTATCGAATGTGGCGTCGCCTTCGATAAAGAAGAAACCACAGACGGGAACGCAAAAGATGCACCTTACCATTTAACCCGTGAAGGCGGCCATAGCCACAGACGTATTCTGCACGCTGCCGATGCCACAGGCAAAGAAGTGCAAACGACACTGCAAGAACGCGCACTCGCCCACCCCAATATTCAAGTTTTAGAACGCTATAACGCCATCGACCTCATCACCACCCGTAAGTTAAATCGCCCAGGTAATCGTGTGTTAGGCGCTTATGTGTGGAATCGTAATGAAGAACACGTCGAAACCGTTAAGGCTAAGTTTGTCGCGTTAGCAACAGGCGGTAGCTCTAAGGTTTATCAATATACCTCAAACCCCGATGTCGCTAGTGGTGATGGTATTGCCATGGCATGGCGTGCAGGTTGCCGCGTGGCGAATATGGAGTTCAACCAATTCCATCCGACGTGTTTGTACCACGCAGATGCGCGCAACTTCTTACTCACCGAAGCCCTGCGTGGTGAAGGGGCTTATCTGCGTCGTCCTGATGGCAGCCGCTTTATGCCGGACTTTGATGAACGCGCTGAGCTCGCTCCCCGTGACATCGTTGCCCGCGCCATCGATTATGAGATGAAACGTCTGGGTGCCGACTGTGTGTATCTGGATATCAGCCATAAAGATGCTGACTTTGTGATGAAGCATTTTCCGACCATCTATAGCCGTTGCTTAGATCTGGGAATTGATATCACTAAGGATGCAATCCCTGTCGTGCCTGCTGCTCACTATACCTGCGGTGGAGTAATGACAGATATGCACGGTCAAACGGATCTCAATGGTCTCTATGCTATTGGTGAAGTCGCCTATACGGGCTTACATGGCGCCAATCGTCTGGCGAGTAACTCGTTACTCGAATGTTTAGTGTTTGCCCGTGCGGCGTCACAGGACATAGAAAGCCAACTGCATAAAATTCAAATCCCGGGACAAATTCCAGCATGGGATGAAAGTAAAGTGTCGAACTCGGATGAGGAAGTGGTCATCGCCCATAACTGGCACGAACTGCGGTTATTCATGTGGGACTACGTCGGAATTGTACGCTCTGATAAACGTCTGGAGCGAGCACTGCGCCGCTGCCTGATGTTACAGCAAGAAATTCAGGAATATTACAGTAACTTCAGGGTTAGCAATAACTTGCTCGAATTACGTAACTTAGTGCAAGTGGCCGAATTAATTATTCGCTGTGCCATGGAGCGTAAAGAAAGCCGTGGGCTGCATTTTAATATCGATCATCCAGAGAAATTAGACGCGCCTCGCCCAACAATTTTACTACCAGAAAAGTAACCGCATACGCATAGGTGACTTCATCATAAACAGACTAAATCTCAGAATGAGGTTTAGTCTTTTGCATTTTAGCCCGCAGCAACAGCCGACATAAATGTCGATAGTCAGTATCATTTAACATATCAGCCCAAACCAGCAAGAGCCGCAGCTGAGTATCCACTTCGATATAAATCAAGCAAACAAAGGGCGTGACCCAAGTGCGTTTTAGTACCTGAAAGTGCTCCCCCGTTGACAAACGTCCCTCGCCTTTATCACTCAGCACAAAATCTAAACGCCAATGCTGCAGTCGCCACAACTGCAACAGCAAGAAAATACTGACAAGTACGATAAACAAATATTTAAGCAGAGATAAGGCGATAATCTCGCTTTGGGGCCAAAGCAGAAATGAGCTAGAACAGACACCAATAAAAACGACCAACGAGAGTCGTTGGTCGAAAGAGGCTTTTACGCTGAAACTATGGTGCCGGTCTTCCACGGACTTTCACTATCATACGAGCCAGTTCAGTGTCAGGGCACACTTCATGGCCCATAAACCAAGCAAACAATTCTGGATCTTCACATTCCAACAAACGGATAAACACGGTTTTATCTTCATCGGACATTTCTTGATAGAAGTTTTCAACAAAAGGTTGAAGCAAGACGTCTAATTCCAGCATCCCACGGCGACATGCCCAGCGAACCCTTGCGATGTTCATTAATTCCAAGGTATTTCTCCCAACACAGATTTGGCATTAGTCTATCAGTTCACTGACTAAAGTGTCGATTAACCCTTCATATTGGCTCACAAAATTAGCATTGTTGTACTTGCGTATCGAGCCCCTCAAAGAGATCGCTAAAATCTGTATCCAATAATCGCTTTACCGCAGGATGTTGGATCATACGTTCGGCAAACATCACATGGTATTCCTCTTTCACATCGGTGGTTTCACCGAGCAAATTCATACCATGGGAAATCACTTCTTGGCGATAAATCGACGGAGTGACAAAAATACCTCGTTTAAGGTAACCAAAGGCTTTCATCATGGCCGCATCATCGAACTCGCCCAAAATACTGACTTTAAGATTTTGCTCGTCAAACCAGCGATATAGCTGTTGTCCGAGTGAAGTTCTACGGCCGGGGATTAATAGCTGGCCTTGTTCTAAACAGGCAGGAAAATCAGTGCTATAAGTCTCAGCGGAGAAAAAACTCACGCCACACTCGCCTAATTTTTTAGATAAAATTTCAGGGTATTTCAGTGACTCACCTGCACAATCCGAAAGGATCATATCCAGTTTATGCTCACGTAAACGCGCCATTAGGCTCTCGTGAGTCGCCTCATAGCAGGCTAAGTGCATAGAATTGTCATTAGGCACTACGGATAATAAAACTCGGCTGACTAAAGCTTTAGATAAGGCATCGGCAATACCCACCTCGAATAACATGGCATCCGCTTTTTGATAATTAAGTAAATCGAGCATTTCATAGCTAAGGCTAAACATCTTATCGGCGTAGCGAAACACCAATTCACCTAATTCTGTCGCCTCCAATGTCCGCCCGACTCGCTTGAACAGACTGCCGTTTAACCTATCTTCTAAGGCACGAATTTGCCCCGTTATCGTTTGCGGCGTCAAACATAGGGCTTCGGCCGCCTTCGCGACTGAGCCCTTTTTCTTAATCATCCAAAAATAATACAAGTGGTTATAATTCAAGTGCAGCATGCTAACCCGCTGTTAATGCTCCCTCAAACGCCAAAGCGCTGAGGGGTTACTGTGTTATTTTAAACTCGATTAGTTTAAAATCAGATGATTAAAAACCTGATGATTCCCAGTCAAGTTACTTTAAACGCTGGCAGTCGAGTAAGTTAGTAACTATGCCTTGTAACTGCTCCAAATCGGCAGCATTCCCCAGACTTACCGCTTCAGTGACTCCTGAAACTAAAACGTTACGTTCAGGAATACGTTCGGCGCAATAGGTTCGATTCGCTTCTTGGAAACGTTTACCACCGCGATACTTAAGTGCCCTCGATTCATAACCATTAGTTTCTAATCTCGCCCCTAAGGAATCAGATTTAAACATCAAAGCGCCATCCACTATTCCTTCAAGATAGCTTTGGCAAGTCTGCGAGTTTGCATCCTGATTACAGGCCGAAATTTGCGATGCCGTCGCGGTTGTCGATAAACATAAGAGCGTTGCTATTCCCATTAATTTCAACTTTATCATAGTTATACTCCTTTCTTAGGTAACACTTTTGATAACCAGAAATACCCGACTAACGCTGCCATAATCGAACCGATTAAGGTCCCTAGGCGTGCTAAGTCACCGTACATAGGGTCTGCATGTTCAAAGGCTAACGACGCAATAAACATAGACATAGTAAAACCAATACCGCACATGGCCGCGACGGGGGCAATTTGCTTCCAACCTACGCCATCGGGCAATTGAGCTAATTTTAGTTTCACCGCAATAAAGCTAAATAACATTACACCGATTGGCTTACCTAACATCAGGCCCAATGCAATACCAACAGGAACAGGAGAAATTAACGTCTCCAAATTCATATTGCCGACATAAACGCCCGCATTGGCAAAAGCAAACACTGGCAAAATGAGGAAAGTACTCCAAGGATGCAAACTATGCTCTAAGCCTTCTGAGGGTGAACTGCCATCCTTTGCCCGCAATGGAATACAAAAAGCAATGATGACGCCAGCCAGAGTCGCATGCACTCCAGACTTAAGAACGGCAACCCAAAGAATTAACCCTAAGATGCCATAGGGTAAAAGTGAAGTAACCCCTTTGCGGTTTAACCCGACCAGGCCCGCAATCGCTAAACTGGCAATCACTAAACTGATGGTTGATAAGTCAGTACTGTAAAACAGCGCGATAATCACTATGACGCCTAAGTCATCGATGATAGCTAAAGCAAGTAAGAAGACTTTCAGTGAAACAGGAACGCGGCTTCCGAGCAGCGCCATAATACCTAAGGCAAAGGCAATATCGGTCGCGGCAGGAATCGCCCAGCCCGCTTGTGTGACAGGATCACCGTAGTTAAACAGTAAGTACACACCAGCAGGGACTAACATGCCGCCAATGGCTGCAAAGGTAGGCAGGGAAGCTTGAGCGACACTCGATAAGGCGCCTTCAAGTAACTCACGTTTCACTTCTAAACCAATCAGCAAAAAGAATATGGCCATCAAGCCATCGTTTATCCACAGGATGAGTGGCTTGTGTATATTGAGCTCGCCAATTTTGACTTGAACGTCAGTGCCTAAAAAGCCTTGATAAAGTCCAGATAAGGGGGAATTGGCCATCAGCATGGCTAAGGCAACAGCAACCAATAGTAGGATACCGCCAGCCGACTCTTGGCTCAGAAAATTTCTAATTGCTTTTTCCATCTTGCACTCCTAAAAATCATAATGAATTGAGTGTAGACGAATTGTAATAACAAATATAATCGTAAGTTTCTCCCTAACACCTCGGTTATCCCGAAGTGTTAGGCTAAAAAACATGCATCACACAGCAACAGGGGCTTTGATATGAGGGTGTGGAGCGTAGTTTGTTAATTCAAAATCATCGAATTGATAGTCAAAAATCGACTCAGGTCTGCGTACAATAGTCATGGTCGGCAACGGTTTTGGATCACGACTTAACTGCAGTGCCGTCTGTTCCATATGATTAGAATATAAATGGGTATCGCCACCCGTCCACACAAAATCACCTAAGGCCAAGTCACATTGCTGGGCGACCATCATAGTTAACAAAGCATAACTGGCAATATTAAATGGCAAACCAAGAAACACATCACAACTACGCTGATACAGCTGACAAGATAATTTGCCATCGGCTACATAGAACTGAAAAAACGCGTGGCACGGTGCCAAAGCCATTTTATCCAGTTCGCCCACGTTCCAAGCAGAAACGATAAGACGGCGAGAATCTGGTTGAGATTTTATCTGGGCGATAACTTGCGAAATCTGGTCGATAGCATCACCACTCTGGGTTGGCCAACTGCGCCACTGGGCACCATAAACTGGGCCCAAATCGCCATTATCATCGGCCCATTCATCCCAAATACTGACCTTGTTTTCGCGTAAATAGGCAACGTTAGTTTCACCCTTCAGAAACCACAGCAATTCATGAATGATAGAGCGCATATGGCATTTTTTGGTGCTCACCAAAGGAAAACCTTTGCTCAAATCGAAGCGCATTTGATAGCCAAATACCGAGCGAGTCCCAGTACCTGTGCGATCCGATTTATCCACGCCTTCGGCTAATATATGCTTCATTAAGTCTAAATACTGTTTCATTGCTGCTTACCTTGCTTACGAAAAATCAAGTACAAACCGATTAACACCATAGGCACAGAGAGTATCTGCCCCATAGTCATAAATCCCCAGTAGAGTCCCAACTGTGTGTCGGGTTGCCTCACAGTTTCAACCATAATACGGAACATACCGTAACCGACTAAGAACATACCAGAGACGGCACCGACTTTATTGGTACGTTTGCTAAACCAGTAAAGTAATAGGAATAATGCTACGCCTTCAAGGGCGAACTGATACAACTGGGATGGATGACGTGGGTCAGGCCCACCAGTTGGAAACACCATAGCCCAAGGCAGATCAGTGGTTCGTCCCCAAAGCTCGCCGTTGATAAAGTTACCAATACGACCAGCGCCTAAACCAATAGGCACAACAGGTGCCACCATATCGGCGACAGCAAAAAAAGTACGTTTTTGTTTCCACGCGATATAGAGCATCGCCGTAATCACGCCCAGCAAACCGCCGTGGAAGGACATGCCACCTTCAGAGATTTTAAATAAATAGAGGGGACTGGCGAGGAAATAATCGAAATGATAAAAAAGCACGTAACCGATACGGCCACCTAAAATCACCCCAAGAAAACCATAAAAGAGTAAATCTGAAACTTGCTCCCGCGTCCATATCCCCTTTGAACGGTCGGCTTTGCGGTTCAACAACCACATGGCCGCAACAAATCCGACTAAATAGGTAAAACCATACCAACGCAGTGCCGGTTCAAAGGTTTGTCCAAAAAGATTAAACGGTCCAAATGAAACGATCACGGGATCGATATTGGGGAAACTCAACGCCATAACACATCCATTAGCAGCCTAAAACAAAGATAAGCATAAAAACTAGGTCAGAATTAACTTAAGGCCGACACATAGAAGTAACAATGCAAATATCTTTTTAAGTACAGGTGTTGGCCAAGTGCTCGCCGCTTTTACCCCCACAGGCGCCATCAAGACAGAAGTGATCACTAAACCAAACAATGCAGGTAAATAGATATAGCCTAAGGTACCATAGGGCAACTCAGGGGCATTCATTCCTGCAATAATATAGCCGAAACTGCCAGAAAGAGAGATTAAGAAGCCCATCGCCGCAGAAAAGCCCACGGCTTGACGCATCTGTAAACCATAAAAAGTCAAAAATGGCACTATCAGTATACCGCCACCTATCCCGGTCAAACCTGCCAAAACCGCAACAAAAGCCGATACAACAAAAAGCACTACTGAATTAGGTAATTGACGATTTGATTCGGCCTTAACGGGATAAGCCATTTGAATTGTCATTAAAATCACAAAGATGGCAAAACCTTGTTGTAACTTATCAGCGGGAATACGCTCAGCAATAAAACCTGAAGCCAGCGCGCCTATAATCAGGCCCGGTAACATTGATTTGAATAAATCCCAAGGCACATTGCCACGCTTATGGTGGGCACGTGCCGACGAAATAGAGGTGAGAATAATGGCTGCTAGCGAAGTGGCAATTGCAATATGGGGGAGCTGAGTAGAGCTAATACCGACCGATGGCAAAATATAAAGCAGTGCCGGCACTACAATCAAGCCGCCACCGATACCTAATAATCCTGCCATAAAGCCGACAAATGCGCCTAAAGCCAAGCAAATAAAGAACACCAACAACAAACTATCCACACGAGTACCTACAGCGTGATAAATTGAGGGCCTTAGCTTAAAGCAAAAAACAGCATTAGTTAATTAAGAATTGTTGCGAGACCCTGCTGGGTCAAATATTCTTTAACCAGCTCACGCACTTGGAAGCCGTTTGATAGGCTCAGCGCTTTAGCAAGTAATTGATCTAAATCGGCCCGCGCAACACGACGCAATAGATAATTGATCCGCGCTAAACTGCCCTGATTCATACTCAACTGATCGTATCCCATAGCCACCAGCAAAATGGCCCCCATAGGTTCGCCCGCTAACTCTCCACAGATACTAATATCGAGTTTATGGTACCGACAATCGAGGTGCGCCTGATGCAAAGCCCGCAATATTCCAGGATGATAACTATCAAATAACGAGCTCACCCGCGGGTTATTACGGTCAACAGCCAATAAATATTGGGTTAAATCATTACTACCAACAGAGACAAAATCCACTCGTTTTGCCACATCATCCAACTGATATAACATGGCGGGCACTTCGAGCATAATGCCTATGCGTGGCATCACTATGTCGCTGTTAACATCGTTTTTTAATTCAACATAGGCTTGTTGCAAATATTCTAAGGATTGATCGATTTCATCTAAGTTGCTGACCATAGGCAGCAAAATACTTAACTGTTTACCGTCTCCCCCAGCCTGTAGCATGGCCCGTAACTGCACCAAAAACAGCTCAGGATGATCCAGAGACAAGCGAATACCGCGCCATCCAAGGAAAGGATTGTCTTCTTTAATCGGGAAATACGGTAAAGGTTTATCGCCTCCCACATCTAAAGTACGCATCACCACAGGTCGACCGGACGCTGCCGATAAGACCTGTTGATAGACTTTGACTTGCTCAGATTCACTCGGGAAGCGCTGTTGCAACATAAAAGGAATTTCAGTGCGATAAAGCCCAATACCGTCGGCGCCCTCTGCAATTTCAGAGGCCACACCACTGAGTAATCCCGCATTGAGATACAAGCGAATACGTGAACCATCTAAGGTTACAGAAGGCAGCGCTAATTCTTGGGCATACTGGCGTTGCAAGGCTTTTTGTGCCGAAATCAGGCTACGATACTCACCGACAATCGCAGGTGATGGCGACACCAATAACTGACCACGGCTTGCGTTGACGACTAAAAGTTTTTGGTCAATATTGGCAGATAACAGTTGCTCTACACCTGTAATAGCAGGCACACCTAAGGCACGGGCTAAAATGGCGGCATGGGAGTTTACGCCACCAAGCTCAGTGACAATACCCGCAAGCTTTTGCCTTGGGAACTCAGCCAACATAGTCGCATCGGCTTCACGGGTAATGAGGATTACAGGTTTATCGGGCTCAAGCTCTAGACGTTCTGGCTCAATAAGTTGGCGCAATACTTTTTGACCTAAGTCGCGAATATCGCTAGCCCGCTCCTTAAGGTAAGGGTCTTCCATTGCTAAAAACTGTTGAATATAACGTAGAGACACTCGACTCACCGCCGACTCAGCAGCCCAGCCTAATTGCACTTCACGGGTATATTCGCCGCCTAAACTAGCATCATCAAGCAGTAACTGTAATGCATTGAAAATGGAGACAACTTCGTCATCTTGCTCACGATCAAACCGTTGAGATAAGGCACCTATCGCTTCTTTACAACGCACCATAGCCGTGGTTAAGCGACTCGATTCATAGGCAATATCGTCAGAACGCACCTCAGGCTGTTCAAGGGGGATTTCCCCACCAAGTACGAAGGCATACGCAATGGCGATACCGTTTGACGCTGAAGTACCTTGAAACAGAATTTGTTGATGATGGGAGCTGACTTGTGCTTTTTGTTTTAAGCCACGCACCGCCATCGCTAATTGGGCGGCGAGCGTCATCAGGAAGGCTTCTTCACCCTCACTGAATTGGCGAGCACTCGCCTGCTGTACCACTATCACCCCTACCACAGCCTTCTGGTAGATAATAGGTACAGCTAAAAAAGCGCGGTATTCTTCTTCGGCGACTTCAGGAAAAAGCTTAAACCTTGGATGAAGCCGAGCATCTGCTAAATTAACGGCCTCTTCTCGCTGGGCAGCGAGTCCAACTAAACCTTCAGTCAGCGGCATACGTACTCGACCAACGGCGCTTTTTTCAAGGCCATCGGTTGCAGATAACACGAGTTCTTGCTCTTCTAGGATATAGATGGAGCAACATTGGGTTTCCATCGCCGCTTTAGTCGATGAAACTAAGATTTCTAATGCGGTTTCCAAACTGTGGGCAGATGCCACAGCCTGAGTAATATCCCTAAGCGTATTTAACACTGTTTTCAATCCTCTTTTGAAATCAGCCCGTTGTTTTTTGTCTTCCCCGTTTCCTAGGTATTTCTAGGGTTTGGAATGACAATGCCGTTACCGCAAACTCTTTCATCACCTTACGATAAACATCACGCTTAAATGACACAACTTGCCGCACAGGATACCAATAACTTACCCAGCGCCAATCGTCAAATTCAGGATGCCCAGAAGAACTCAAATTAATCGCACTATCTTGGCTTTTCAGTTGTAACAGAAACCACTTTTGTTTTTGCCCGATACACACAGGTTTACTGTCTTGCCTCACTAAACGCTTTGGCAAACGATAGCGCAACCAAGAACGGGTCGAGGTTAATATATGCACGTGTTCAGGTCTTAGGCCCACTTCTTCATACAACTCACGGTACATAGCCTCTTCTGCTGTCTCGCCATCATCGACGCCACCTTGAGGAAATTGCCATGAGTGTTGACCGAAACGTCTAGCCCACATGACTTGGCCATATCTGTTACAAATTATAATGCCCACATTTGCGCGAAAGCCGTCGCTATCAATCACATGGACTCCAAATCACATTAAATTTTAATAAACTGATTGTTTCATAAAGCTAGTCTCTCAGCAAACCTCTATTTTATCCTAAGCTTTGGATAACATCTGACTTAAAAGACATTTATCAACAATACTAGGGGATGGAATCCGGGGATATCCACATTTTCTGTGGATATCTCTGTTTGAAACTCAGGTGAACTTGTTATAACGTTCAAAAAACATCTATTTACCATCGTTTTCAAAATTTAGAGTTAAAACTTAATAGCAAACAAATTCATAAACTTGCACGTTAATCACGATTTATTTTAGACTAAAAAACCAATAAAGCTCATTATTTGACCAGCAAGAAGTATTTATATCATTCTCGCGATATTACTCAACTTTATACACAAATAGTGTCCACAACTGTCCACAAAAGCCAGAATAAATGCACTTTATTCGCATTGACTTAGGATTTTTATTAGGTTAAGAGGCTCACTTTACTGAGTTATCCATAATATCTGTGGATAAGTATGTGGGGAACGCAAGGGAAAGCAGAGAGTAACTTTGAACACTTTTTTGCAAAACGGGGGTTAACACGGATATAAAATTTAAAATCAGTCACTTAGAATAAAAACATTCGGTACAAGTTAATCCACCCTGTAGGGCTCATTTTTTAACCACCATTGCTAAGCGGTTATTTTTAAGTAAAATCCAGTCATGAATCGAATTATCCCCCCTGAAAATCTATCTGAACTACTCGAACGTGCCAACATGATGGCGGGCGTAAGTTTGGCGCAGATAGCCAGCCAAAGAAGCATTCGTGTCCCCAAGGATCTTAAACGCGATAAAGGTTGGGTCGGTCAACTAATCGAAATGGAATTAGGCGCAACGGCGGGTTCTAAACCTGAGCAAGATTTTCTACATTTAGGAGTCGAGCTTAAAACTATCCCCATTGATACACAGGGGCGACCGCTGGAGACCACATATGTCTGCGTGGCGCCGCTATCGAATATCCAAGGATTAACCTGGCAAAACAGCTTAGTCTGCCATAAGTTACAGCGAGTACTTTGGGTACCCGTTGAAGGAGAGAGGCATATTCCTGTGGGTGAGCGCCGTATAGGTACACCAATATTGTGGGAACCAGATCCGCACGAGTTGCAATTACTGCAACAGGATTGGGAAGAGATCATGGAGCTTATCGCCCTCGGAAAAGTAGAGAGGCTTACAGCGCGCCACGGCGAAGTGCTGCAATTGCGCCCTAAGGCCGCTAATAGTAAGGCGTTAACACAAAGCATTGCCGAAGATGGTAGCCTCAAAATGACCAACCCTAGGGGCTTTTATTTAAAGACCAGTTTCACTGCTATGATACTTAATAAGGTATTTGGTTAATTTTTAGTAACGATATGGACTTGGATTGATCCAGATCACAAATTTCACTGGCACTAAGGTGACTCTTTTCTATAAACTACGGCATCCTGAAATCACAGCCGTATTCGGATACCAATCAAGCAGTGAGAGCACGTAGACAAGCGAAAAAACTCCTTTTTGCGATTTTAGCTTGGGCGATTGCCATGGCTGCATTCGTGTTTTTTCGATATGCCCAATCACCAGAGCTGCCCCAATGGGCGGTAAGTTCGGCTGATCTCGCAACACTTGCTATCTACATGGGGATTATTTTCGGCAGCTTACATTGGATGTCGAACGTCATTGCCGATTTCAGTGCAATCAATCGCCTCCCCTATGTGTTTTCAGTCATCTTTAAGGGCTTGTTTTTATTACTGGGTGCTACGACGTTAGCTTACATGACTCAGTTTTTAAATATGTGGGCCATCGAAAATCACATGTCGACCCTCAGACAAATGCTGACGGCGCACATTCTCTATAGTCCTTCATTCCAAGCATTGATCGTATATCTGGTCGTCGTACGAGTCAGCTTAGCTTTTGTCGAACAAATGGCATTATTAGTCGGGCCGCGTATTTTACTCAACATAGGCCTTGGTAAATACCATAAGCCAAGATATGAACAGCGCTTATTCCTCTATTTAGACATGGTCGCCTCAACCACACATGCCGAATCACTTGGCGATTACCGCTTTAGTCGATTGATCCAAGACAGCTTTAGTTTACTTTCAGATACTGTGTCCAATAACGAAGCTGAAATCTACCGCTATATGGGAGATGCAGTGCTGCTTCACTGGCCATTAGAAGAAGGGATAGTTCACGACCGCTGCATGAATATCTATTTTGAATTTAGCCAACAACTGAACTGGCAACGCCGCTACTTTGAAGAGCATTATGGCTTTGTGCCGAAATTTAAAGCGGCGGCCCATTGTGGCCAAGTCGTCGCTGCAGTTGTTGGTGTACAGAAACAAGAAATTAGTTTCTTTAGTGACGTGCTCAATACCTTAGCAAGACTGCAAGACCAATGTAATCCACTAGGACAGCGCATGTTGATTTCGGGTGCACTCGCGGGACGTTTAGATAACCCCAACACTCAGTATCACCTATCAAATCTAGGCCCAGTCAAACTCAAAGGGAAACAACACTCAATTGAAGTGTTTGGCGTTTCCCCGCTTTGATTTGTAATCGACTTTAAGCTTTAGCTTGAATTAATGCTTTGCAGTTACAGTCAGTTTATTCCTCGTCCTTAGCTAATAATTTTTGGATCATTAACCCTAAAGTGCGGAAAGTTAAGATCCGACTGGTGGTTTGACGCCAGACCAGGCCGATATCACGGTAAGGTGCTTCACCCGGTGGCGTCATCACCACTAAATCTGTGTCATTCAAAATACCCGCGTCAATGGCCATTTGCGGAAGAAACGTGGTGCCCAGTTTACTGTTCACCATCTGCACTAAAGTATGCAAACTGGTGGCGGCAAACGGATTGACTTTCGCACTATCACCTAGCTGACATGCAGTAATAGCATGGCCTGTGATGCAATGCTCACTTTGCAGAAGAAAAATACTCTCGTCCGGCAGAGTTTGATAATCAATAGGTTGATGTATGCCACCCGCTAAATCTTTGTGGGCTACCATTTTGAAAGGATCTATGCCCACTTTCATGCTGTGGTAACCGCTAGTATCAACGGGTAGCGCTAGGATCAATAAGTCCAGCTCTCCTTTACCCAAAGCATCTAGCAAACGCTCAGTGGTATCTTCCTTCAATAATAAACTCATCGCTGGATAAGATTGCTGACACTGGCGGATCACACGACTCAATAGGAAAGGCGCTATGGTTGGAATACAGCCTAAGCGAATATCCCCCGTCATCGGCTCACCTTGATTTTTCACTAATTCCACCAAATCATCCACATCAGTGAGAATTTTACGGGCGCGCTGCACCACTTCTTCACCAATGGCGGTAAACATAAATGACTTATGGTCTCGCTCAATCAACTGATGTCCTAACTGCTCTTCTAGGTTTTGGATCCCACTTGAAAGCGTTGATTGACTGACAAAACACACCTTAGCGGCGCGGTTAAAATTCTGCTCTTGATGGAGATTCACCAAATAGAATAAGTTTTTTAAGCTAGGTAAACTTTTCATTTTCTCGATTGCCATGAAGGTTATGAATTAAGAAATTAAATCTACTTTAGCATAAGTGATGAGCAATAACGCGGCATAAGATATCAGGATTGTGACCCGAATCGATATTCAATCGGTTCGCCGTAAAACTTAAGTGGGAGTATCAAAATAAGATGGGAAAAGCGCTAACAAGAAAATGTCGAAAACAACAAACTTAATCGTAAAACCAATGCAAGATTCACTCAATTGAGCGCAACAATAGACATTATTGCTGCGCCTTAACGTACCTTAGCAAGTAATATTTTATGCTTTGGCTTGGAGGAATAACTTTAACTGTTGTAAATCTGCACTCGCGTGTTCAACGATGTCAGCAACCCAAGAGCCATGTTCAGCATCCCATCTTGCTTCTTCGCCATGCTGTAATAACTGGGCGATCTGCTGAATACGTTTTAACCCCACAGAACCTGCAGCACCTTTAAATTTATGTGCTTCTGAACATAAGGTATCTTTGTCTGCTGCGTCGTTAGCCTTCACTAGATTTCCAACATATTCAGGCATTAGCTGCTCAAATAAAACCACACTCTTGAGTAAGGTACCGGCACCAATGGCGCTGCAGTACTGTTCGAGAGTATTGAGATCTAGGATTGCTTCTAATTCAACTGTGGCCATAAGGCCTCCCTTAAGTGGTTCAATGCTTAAAACGAATTTATCACATGATACCCACTAAAATTGTCAGTGCAACTTATAGCGATATTCATGGTCTAATTCAGATTAAAATTAACAAAAAACAAACTAATAGTCGTAAATAAACGCTTACGACATAATAGCGACGACATAACATTTAGGGAGT
This sequence comes from Shewanella sp. SM101, assembly GCF_025654465.1. Taxonomy (NCBI): domain Bacteria; kingdom Pseudomonadati; phylum Pseudomonadota; class Gammaproteobacteria; order Alteromonadales; family Shewanellaceae; genus Shewanella; species Shewanella sp. SM101. Next base: position 75,598 of record NZ_JAKKRH010000002.1, on the reverse strand, counting down.
AAATTTATCCCACTAACTTGCCTCTATCGTTGCGCTAATGCGTGCCCTTGTCCACCATAAAGCTGCAGATTATCCACAATCGCCACCAATCCATCCCAACGATAGGCACACCAATCGGGTGCTAATAGCATAGGTTTTTTCGCATAAGCGGTGACACGGTGAAAAATCACTTCCGCGGGAGTATGGCGGATCATCTCACCGACACTGTGGGCATAATCCTCAATACTCAATAAAGGTAAGCGCCCACTTCGCCACGATTTAGCCATAATGCTACCTTCGACAATATGCAAAGGATGTAGCTTCAAACCATCAACGCCCTGCTGCAATACAGCAGCTAAAGTCGCCATATAATCGCTATGGGTTTCATCTGGTAAGCCAAGAATGAGATGAGTGCACACCTTAAGACCGCGAGCTCTCGCCCTAGACACAGTGTCACAATAACAGGCGAAATCATGGCCACGGTTAATTCTACGCAGTGTTTCATCTTTGGCTGTTTGCAACCCGAGCTCTAACCACACATCGACACCTTTTTCCTGATAGCGCGCCAGTAAATCCAGTACATTATTCGGCACACAATCGGGGCGAGTTCCAACACATAAACCGACTATCTCGCCATCTTTAACCGCTTCATCGTACTTAGCCATTAACACTTGATATTCATCGTAAGTGCTAGTGTAGGCTTGAAAATAAGCAATAAATTTATCGGCTTGTGCCTGAGGCTTCGCCTCACGATAGCGGCTCTTACCCTGTTCAAGTTGCTCAGTAATACTCAATACATCGGCGGTTTGATGGCTAAATGACGCCACATTACAGAAAGTACAACCTCCACGCCCCAAAGTGCCGTCACGGTTAGGGCAAGTAAACTTAGCATCAATAGTGAGTTTTCGCAGTCGGGTGCCATATCGTGCCTTGCAAACGGCACCAAAGGTATTCACATATGCATCAAGCCCCATTAGAGCACCCACCAAATTTCATATCGCTTCATTGAGAATAACCAAGATAAAATCACAAATAGAAAAGAAAATACGTGAACAAATAGAAGAAAAAGCTTAGTGTAAACAAGGTAGCGAGAGGTTTCTTGACGCTACATCAAATTCCTGCCTGACTCATACCGTTATTATCATAAATGTGCGCATCCTCAAATTAGCCAGCTTACCGCTGAGATCTTGCTCACATCAAAAATGAATAACAATTCAACAATTTTAATTTTTTACCTATATACTGTGTTTGCAATAAAAATCACTATTTCTAAATCAAAAACAATCCCATCAGCATGTTACACCTTGGTAAATTTTGAGTTTGATAGTTTTTAAAATTCTTTTTATTCATAATGTTATACAACACATTTTACTGTTGACGTTAACGTAATGCAATTGTGATTTGTGTATGAAACATGAATTAATACCCATGTTTTATGCAAATTTTTGGTTTGACCTTTATTGAATCTCAGGCTAATTTGGGTGGTTCGGGTGCATATCTATAGAAAGTCTTTACATTTTCTCCCCGAGTAGTAATCAGTTGAGGTCTAGGGAGGTTTTTGTATGAGCTTATATCATCCCAGTTTTGAGCGGGACAATTGTGGTTTTGGGTTGATAGCACAGATGGATGGCGAAGCCAGCCACCGTATAGTGCGCACGGCAATCCATGGTCTAGATCGCATGAAGCACCGAGGGGGCATTGCCTCCGACGGTCGCACTGGCGACGGCTGTGGTTTATTAATGCAATTACCCGTGCAATTTTTTGAAGCGATTGCCGCGGAAAATGATTGGCATTTGAGCAGAAAATTTGCCGTAGGTATGCTGTTTTTAAGTCAAGATGATGAACTGGCTGACCAAGCCAAGTTTATTCTTGAGCGCGAACTCGAGCGTGAAACCTTAAGTATTGCAGGCTGGCGCAAGGTGCCTGTCAATCCCGATGTGTTAGGTGAAATTGGCAAGGCTAGCCTGCCACAAATCTATCAAGTGCTGATCAACGCCCCCATTGGCTGGCGTGAAAAAGACTTGGAACGTCGCCTTTATATGGCGCGTCGCCGCCTAGAGCAGCAGATCACCGACGACAAAGACTTCTATGTCGCGAGTTTGTCAGGCCAAGTTATCGTCTATAAAGGTCTGATGATGCCTGTGGACTTGCCCGCGTTTTATCCCGATCTCGCGGACATTCGCTTAAAAAGCTCTATCTGCCTATTCCATCAACGTTTCTCAACGAATACTTCTCCTAAATGGCCATTAGCTCAGCCGTTTAGATATTTAGCCCATAACGGCGAAATCAATACGATTACGGGTAACCGTCAATGGGCCCGCGCCCGTGCCTATAAGTTTAATTCACCGCTACTGCCAGATTTGCAGCAGGCCGCTCCCTTTGTGAATGAAACAGGCTCAGACTCTTCATCTTTAGATAATATGCTGGAAATGCTGTTATCTGGTGGCATGGACTTATACCGTGCCATGCGTCTATTGATCCCGCCTGCTTGGCAAAGTAATCCGGAAATGGATGACGAATTAAAAGCCTTCTACGACTTTAACTCTATGCACATGGAACCTTGGGATGGTCCGGCAGGTATTGTGATGACCAACGGTCGCCATGCCGCCTGCGCTGTTGACCGTAATGGTCTGCGTCCATCACGTTATGTGATCACAAAAGATCGTATTTTGACCTTAGCTTCCGAAGTTGGAATTTGGGATTACGCCGCCGATGAAGTGATTGAAAAAGGCCGTGTTGGGCCTGGCGAATTGCTGGTATTAGATACCTTGAACGGCCGCCTGTACCAATCCTTTGAGATTGATAACGACTTGAAACGTCGCCACCCTTATAAAGAGTGGATGGCGAAGAACAGCCGTACTTTAACGCCAGCGGAAGATTTAGCCTCTGAGCAGCACGGTGCCAGCGAGTTAAGCCCTGAACTATTGTTGCAATACCAAAAACAATTTGGCTATACCCGTGAGGAATTAGAACAAGTCATTTGGGTATTGGCGAAGCAAGGTGAAGAAGCCACAGGTTCTATGGGCGACGACACACCTATGGCGGTATTGTCGAAAAAGTCACGTTCACTGTATGACTATTTTAGGCAGAAATTTGCTCAAGTAACGAATCCACCTATCGACCCCTTACGTGAAAAGCACGTCATGTCATTGACCACTTGTATTGGCCGTGAACAGAACCTCTTCAATGAAACGACTGGGCATGCTTACCGGGTAATGTTCAATTCACCTATTTTATTATTCAGTGATTTTAACCAGTTACTGGGATTAGATAGCACTTACTATCGCGCCAATATTGTCGATTTAAATTACGAACCACAGGAAGGCTTAGAAAGCGCCATTCGCCGCATCACAGCCGAAGCCGAACGTTTAGCCCGCAGCGGCACGACTTTGTTGATCCTTTCGGATAGAGCCATAGGTAAAACGGCGCAAGTGATCCCCGCGGCCATGGCTGTCGGTTCTGTGCAGCAAATGCTAGTGAATAAGAGCCTACGCTGCGATACCAACATTATTGTTGAAACCGCATCGGCGCGAGATCCGCATCACTTTGCCGTATTGCTTGGCTTTGGTGCCACGGCGATTTATCCGTATTTAGTGTATGAGTCAATTTCCGAACTGGCGAAACGCCATGACTTAACCGATACCACGGCATTGATGTTGAACTTCCGCTACGGCATCGAAAAAGGCTTGCGTAAGATCATGTCCAAAATGGGCATCAGCACTGTCGGCTCCTATCGTTGCAGCCAACAATTTGAAGCCATAGGCATTGCCAGCGAAGTGATCGAACTGTGTTTTAAAGGCGTAATTAGCCGCATCGAGGGTGCAGGCTTTGCAGAAATCGCCCAAGACCAAGCGATTCTGCACAAAGCGGCCTACCGTGCCCATGTGCCATTACCGCAAGGTGGCCTACTAAAATACGTTGAGGGCGGCGAGTATCACTGTTTCAACCCTGATGTGGTCAACACCTTGCAAGCATCATTGATTGACAAAGATTTTGCGAGCTATAAAAAATTCGCCGAACTCGTCGACAATCGTCCCGTGGCCACACTGCGTGACTTAATCGGTATTAAGGGCGCGCAAACATCGATTAATGTCGCCGATGTAGAAGCGGCATCAAATCTATATTCACGTTTTGACAGCGCAGCCATGAGTATCGGTGCTTTGAGCCCCGAAGCCCATGAAGCGCTGGCTATTGCAATGAACCGCTTAGGCGGCCGCTCGAACTCAGGTGAAGGTGGTGAGGATGCACGCCGCTTTAATACTGAACGAAACTCTGCAATTAAACAGATTGCCTCGGCACGCTTTGGCGTCACGGCGCATTATTTAGTTAATGCCGATGTGTTGCAAATTAAAGTCGCCCAAGGGGCAAAACCCGGTGAAGGTGGTCAGTTACCCGGCCATAAAGTCAGCGTTGAAATCGCCGGACTGCGTCATGCACGTCCTGGTGTGACCTTGATTTCACCGCCGCCGCACCACGATATTTACTCTATCGAAGATTTAGCCCAGCTGATTTTCGACTTGAAGCAAATCAATACTAAAGCGCTGATTTCAGTGAAACTTGTGTCAGAACCCGGTGTGGGCACGATCGCCACCGGCGTGGCCAAAGCCTATGCGGACATGATCACGATTTCAGGGTATGACGGCGGCACAGGTGCTAGCCCAATTACCTCAGTGAAATATGCGGGCAGTCCATGGGAGCTAGGGTTAGCCGAAGTGCATCAATCGCTAGTGGAAAATGGTCTACGCCATAAAATTCGCCTGCAGGTCGATGGCGGCTTAAAAACCGGTACCGATGTGATTAAAGCCGCGTTATTAGGCGCCGAAAGCTTTGGTTTTGGTACTGTGCCTATGATCGCCCTAGGTTGTAAATACCTGCGTATTTGCCACTTGAACAACTGCGCGACTGGCGTAGCAACGCAAGATAAAAACCTGCGTGACAACCATTACCATGGTCTGCCAGAGCGAGTGATGACTTACTTTGAGTTTGTTGCACAGGAAGTTCGTGAATGGATGGCGACCTTAGGGGTGAGTAAGTTTGAAGACTTAGTCGGCCACAGCGAATGGTTATATGCCCTCGAAGGTCAAACCGCTAAGCAACAAGGGCTCGACTTATCGCCGATTTTGTATCAACCCAAAGTGCCAGCAACCTCGTCACGCACTTGGCAAGAAACCAATCCACCGGCGGATTTAGGGCTGCTTAACCAGCATTTATTAAACGAATGCCAAAGCGCCGTCGATAAGGGCGAGAGTTTCGATGCTGCTTACAGCATCAACAACACCGACCGTTCCGTTGGCGCGACGTTGTCAGGCTATATCGCGAGCACACTCGGCGTCAAAGGCACCAAAGCGCCGGTCAAACTGAGCTTTAACGGCAGTGCTGGCCAAAGCTTTGGCGTGTGGAACAGCCCAGGCCTTGAGTTAAAACTCTGCGGCGATGCCAACGACTATGTGGGTAAAGGCATGTCTGGCGGCCAAATCGTCATCTACCCGCCAATTGGCAGCCCGTTCCAAAGTGAGCGCAGCGCCATTGTCGGTAACACGTGTCTTTACGGCGCGACGGGCGGCAAGTTCTTCGCCGCGGGTCAAGCGGGCGAGCGTTTTGCAGTCCGTAACTCTGGGGCGATGGCTGTGGTCGAAGGGCTTGGCGATAACGGCTGCGAATACATGACCAGCGGCATTGTGGTTGTCCTTGGTAAAACAGGGGTGAACTTCGGCGCTGGGATGACAGGCGGTTTTGCCTATGTGTTCGATCAATTCGGCCGCTTCAATCGCCGTGTGAATACTGAGCTTGTCGATACTCAAAAACTCGAATCACCTATTCATCAACAACATTTAAAAGGTCTGATTGAAGCCCACGTGGCCGAAACGGGCAGTGAACATGCCAAGATGATCTTAAGTGATTTTGGTAACTGGTTAGATTGCTTCGTATTAGTAAAACCTAAAAATATTGCCGTGGCCGATCTGCTCAAATTAGAGAAATCGAGCCCAGAATTAGTTGTAAAAGCGGGGTAATGGCGCATGAGTAACGATTTTCAATTTATTGAAGTGGGTCGTAAAGACCCCGCTAAACACCCTGCGGCTAAACGTGCGACTCAGTTTATTGAGATCTATCAGCCTTTTGCTCAGCCTCAAGTGGCTGAGCAAGCGGACCGCTGTTTAGATTGCGGCAATCCTTATTGTGAGTGGAAGTGCCCGCTACACAATTATATTCCTAACTGGCTCAAGCTAGCGGAACAAGGCCGCATCATGGAAGCGGCAGATTTAGTGCATGAGACCAACACGCTACCCGAAATCTGCGGCCGTGTTTGCCCACAGGACAGACTCTGTGAAGGTGCTTGTACTCTGAACGACGACTTTGGCGCTGTCACTATCGGTAATGTCGAAAAATACATTACCGACACAGCGATCGCCCAAGGCTGGCGCCCCGATATGAGCAAGGTCACGCCTCGCCCTGAACGAGTGGCGATTGTCGGTGCGGGTCCTGCGGGTTTAGGCTGCGCGGATATTCTGTCTCGCAACGGTGTTAAAGCTGTGGTCTTTGATAAATATCCACAAATTGGTGGTCTACTCACCTACGGTATTCCGTCTTTTAAACTCGACAAAGCCGTTATGGCGACCCGTCGCAGTGTATTAGAAGGCATGGGCATTGAGTTCAAACTCGGTGTCACTGTCGGTAAAGACATCCCATTTACTAAACTGCTCGAAGAATACGATGCCGTCTTCCTCGGTATGGGCACCTATACCGCGATGAAAGCAGGCCTTGAGGGTGAAGATGCCCAAGGCGTATACCAAGCCCTGCCCTATTTGATTGGTAACACCCATCATTTAATGGGCACCCAGAATACTGAAACGCCCTACCTGAACCTTGAAGGTAAACGTGTGGTGGTATTAGGCGGTGGTGATACTGCGATGGATTGCGTGCGCACAGCCGTCAGACAAGGTGCAAGCAGCGTAGTCTGTGCTTACCGCCGGGACGAGGCCAACATGCCAGGCTCACGTCGTGAAGTGCAAAATGCGCGGGAGGAAGGCGTTAACTTCCTGTTTAACCGTCAACCTGTGGCAATTAAAACCCAAGATGGCAAAGTGATCGGCATTGAATGCGTTGAAACCGCCATGGGCAAGGCCGATGCAAGCGGTCGTCAACGCGCCGAAGCGATTGCCGGTAGCGAACAGTTGCTCGAAGCCGATGCGATTATTATTGCCTTTGGTTTCCAACCTAGCCCAGCACCTTGGTTTGCCGAGCACGGTATCGAGCTCGATCAATGGGGCCGAGTCAAAGCGAGTAAGTTAGATGAAAACCCATTCCAAACCACAAACCCGAAAGTGTTTGCCGGTGGTGATATGGTGCGTGGTTCTGACTTAGTCGTGACAGCCATTGCCGAAGGTCGCGATGCCGCCCAAGGTATTCTTAATTACTTAGACTAAGCGCTATAGATTAAGCGCCAACGTGTTTGTTTTACAGGTAAAAAACATTTTACCCTTGTCATTTTAACAAGCACTCCAATGGCTGGACTCGTGCAAACGAGTTCAGCCATTTGCTTGTGGCTTATCGCAATCGGTTGATGGATAAAATAGATAGATAAAGCGCGCATCTTAGGAGCGCACTTTTCCGTTAACCCTCCCGCGTTTTACCCCGCGATTATCAAGCAATCCCAATCTCGCCATAACGACTGCATAAAACTGTGTGCTATATTAGCCAGCATTCCCGTGTCCCACTCTTTAAGTGTTGAATCAAAAAGGTCTCCCATGAAAATTGGAATTATTGGCGCAATGGAGCCAGAAGTCGCTCACCTGATCGCCGCAATGACAAACGCAACATCGCAAACCATTGCTGGTATTGAATTTATTGCTGGTACTCTCGCGGGTAAAGATGTAGTCGTGACTCGCTCTGGTATAGGTAAAGTCGCCGCAAGTATTGCGACCACGCTACTCATCGAAAAATATGCGCCGGATGCGGTGATCAACACAGGTTCAGCCGGTGGTTTCGTCGATTCGCTGGCCATTGGCGATATCGTAATTTCTTCCGAAGTGCGTCACCACGATGTGGATGTCACCGCCTTTGGTTATGAAATTGGCCAAATGGCACAGCAACCTGCCGCGTTTATTCCTGCCGCACATTTAGTTGAAGCTGCCAACAAAGCGATTGCTCAACTGGGTGAAGTCAAAGCGATTGAAGGTTTGATTTGTACTGGCGATAGCTTTATTTGCGATCCTGTTCGCACCCAAGCCATGCTCAAAAACTTCCCGACTATGGCTGCCTGTGAGATGGAAGGCGCGGCAATCGCTCAAGTTTGTCATCAGTTTGGAGTGCCATTTGTGGTGATCCGCTCTTTATCGGATAACGCCAACAATGACTCGCCAGTGGATTTCGACTCTTATATTGTCAAAGCGGGTTATCACTCGGCTCTGATGGTGATGTTGCTGCTTGAGCAACTGAATCCTAGCGCAATAAAATAATCACTTAAGTGGAAAGTACCGAATGCACACCTCTTTTTATCAACAACTTGTCGAGATAGATGGCGCTTTGTTTGAAGGCTTTTTGGTACTTTTTTTTGCTTTGTTATTGGCGCGGTTAGCGCCATTACCACGGGAAATGCAGCCGCTTATTTGGTTTAGCCATTTAGCCAAGCAACTCGCAGCCAAAGTGAATCGCCCTGAACGATCTCCAAGCCAACAAGCCACAGCAGGCTTTTTAGCTATGATGCTGTTACTGTTTCCGTTTTGGGCCATTATCACCTTTTTGCTCGAACTGGCCGCCTTTCCATGGTTTTTCGAATTTTTGGTGCTTTATCTATGCTTAACCGATGCAGGGTTTAGCCAAGTCGCCGATGAAATCGCTAAAGCCTTAAAACGTGGAGACAATGCCAGCGCAAAAAAGCTTTTACAGCCTTGGGTAGTGCGCGATACCGATAGTTTGTCGGAAATCGGCCTAGCCAAAGCCACCATAGAAAAACTCGCCACAGCGCCTATTTACGGCACAGCATCGACCATTTTCTTTTTCGCTATTGCTGGAGCACCGCTAGTGCTAGCTGTGCGAATGCTCAAACAACTCGAATTGAGCTGGCCGCCCATTCAACCAAAGTATCAACATTTCTGCAGTACTGTGAATGGTGTATCGATTATCTTGCTGGCGATTCCGGCTTGGTTGTGGAGCCTGTCGCTCGCCATTCAAGGCGGGCCTAAGGCGTTTGCAAAACTTTTTAGAGCCCCTAAAAATCATCACGCTATTCGAGGTTATGTTCTCAGTGTGAATCTCGTGGCCAGTATTTTGAGAATCGAGCTCGGTGGACCACAAAAGTTTGCTGGCGTACGTATCAATGTGGATAAATTGTGCTACGGTCCGCAGCCAACCTGTGATGACATCACGCCTGCAATTAAGCTGACCTCACGTGCCTGTGCTATCTGGTTTAGCTTTATCATTATACTGCCCTTGTTATGGGCAAGTTTACGTTGGTTACAAAGCCTGTGATATGATGCCGCATTATCTCAACGTGAAGTTAAAGGCTGACCATCTTGCTCGAAAACATGCATGTTTCATTAACAACACCTGCGTTGTTATTTCCTGCTATCTCATTGTTATTATTAGCTTATACCAATCGTTTTTTTGCCTTAGCCGCATTAATCCGAAATTTAAGCAATGGTGAAAAACCCGTACATAAAGATCAAATTAAGAACCTGAGCCAGCGTATTACTATCATTCGTCGAATGCAGGAAGCAGGCGTGTCAAGCTTTGCCCTATGCGTACTGTGTATGATTTTTATCTATATCGGCTTTAATAAAACCGGCTCAGTGATTTTTGGCGCTAGCCTACTGCTCTTGCTCTATTCACTGATTTTATCTGTGATTGAAATCCGCATCTCTGTTGACGCATTAAATATCCATATCAAAGAGATGAGTAAATGAGCCAGTGGATCTACTTTTTTGATTTATGGGGTACCGCTGTATTTGCATTATCCGGCGCACTTGCCGCTGGACGCCATAGAATGGACCCCTTTGGCGTTATCGTGCTCGCCTCGGTTACCGCTGTCGGTGGTGGCAGTATTCGTGATGCCTTAATTGGTGCAACGCCAGTGTTCTGGATCCGCGACCCGAATTACATCATAGTGATCCTCGCGACCGTGCTCGTCTGTTTGCTATTAGTCCGTCGCCCTCGTAAGGTACCAGAGTATATTTTACCCGTCGCAGATGCCTTTGGATTGGCCCTCTTTACCGTGATAGGTGCTGAAAAGGCCCTCAATATGGGCTTGAGTGGGATGATTGCCGTGGTAATGGGCTTGATCACTGGCGTGGGAGGAGGCATTATTCGAGACTTACTGTGTAGACAAGTTCCTATGGTCTTACGCACAGAAGTCTATGCCACAGCTTCGATCATAGGTGGTATCGGCTATACCGTGAGCTTAGCCTACGGTATGGGCGAAAAAATGGCGCTGTTTCTGGCGATGGCCAGTGCCCTGTTAATCCGCTTAAGTGCCATCAAGTGGCATCTTTCATTACCGGCCTTTGATCTCAAGACCAAGAGGGAATAGTTTGCGAATATTGTGTTTTATTTTGTGCCTCATTTTTGTTCCAGCCCTCAATCCTGCAGCGGCGCAAGCCAACTCAGGTGAAATGCCACAAGAACAGCAGTTAGCCGTAAAATATATGAATGCGCTGACTGAACACGACTATAAGACACTGCGAAAATTCTATAACCGCGAAAGCGTCTTCTTCGACAAAACCGCCAACCGTAAATACACTGGCGGCCGCTTCATCATCGACTTCCTTGAGCGCGCCCACGAGGGCGTGCTCGAGTACAACTTCAACATAGAACATATGTATAACGCAGGCTCTTTAGTAGTGATGATAGGTAACTATCATTTCAAGGGTCCAGGTGAACAATTTGGCAAACCGGGGAAAATCATCGATGTTGCGATACCTGGTGTAACAAGCCTTAAGATCGACATGCTCAATCGCAGAGTAACGGAACATGTCGACCTAATCGATTACCAGACCATGTCAGACCAATTAGCGATGCAGTAGTCACAAAATTTATCCGTCTTTGAAACTTGATCCCTAAAAACGAGTCGAAACTAACAATGAGTCAATACCACTGCGTATTTCACCTTTGAAAAATTGACTGAGCCGTTTCGTTTCAATGAGGTTTGTATGAAGTTTTTTGGATTGATAGCCCTACTCGCCCTTAATGGCTTAATACTGGCCCCCAAAGCACAGGCCTTACAGCCCATTATCGTTTCCTACGCCGTTCAGCCTGTAAGCCATTTTAATCAACAACTACGTGCCGCTCAGGCGCAACATCAGCCTTGGTCGGAAGATCCCAATAAAATCAGCAGCCAATATGCAGGCAACAAATTTACCTTAGTGCGAACTCAAACCAATAAAGACGGCATTTTAACCTATCAAGTGAGCGAGCTTTCCAAGCAGCATCCACAGATGCTGTTGATTATCTCACTGAAACAAAACGCTAAACTTTGGCAGGTAAGTTCGGCCCAATTGGCATGGAAATGCAGTGGTGGGCAACACTTTGGCACCGACAGATGTAATATCGCCGAGCATGAGGCCAACACAGCGCCTTAATCTTGTTTTATGAAAAGATTCAAAAACAAAGAGCGCCCTAAGGCGCTCTTTTTGTTCGTTTAAACTTACTGTAGCGTAAACCTAACTAAACCAACGTCACTATACCAAAGTCACTTTGGCAAACTTACGTTTACCGACTTGGAATACAGCAACAGTACCCGCGAACAAAGTCATACGGCTATCTTCTAGCTTTTCGCCGTCCATCTTCACCGCGCCTTGCTTGATCATCCGCATCGCTTCTGAAGTCGATGACACTAAGTCCGCGTCTTTCAACAGATTGGCAATCGCAATACCTTCACCGGCAGCTAACTCAATTTCTTCGATATCATCGGGGATCATGCCCTTAGAACGATCGACAAAGGCTTGATGCGCACTTTCGGCAGACGCTGCATCATGGAAACGTGTGATAATTTCCTTAGCTAAGGCGATTTTAGTGTCACGTGGGTTAGACCCATTCGCCACGTCTTGCTTAAACTGTTCAATTTCAGCCAATGGGCGGAATGATAACAGCTCAAAGTAGCGCCACATCAAGTCGTCCGAAATTGACATCAGCTTGCCAAACATTTCATTGGCAGGTTCGCTCACGCCAATATAGTTATGCGCCGATTTAGACATTTTCTTCACGCCGTCTAAACCTTCGAGCAGCGGCATCATGATCACAGCTTGTGGCTTTTGGCCTTCGGCTTTTTGCAGTTCACGGCCCATTAACAGGTTGAACTTTTGATCTGTACCACCCAGCTCAACATCGGCCTGCAGCGCAACTGAGTCATAGCCCTGAAGTAAAGGATACATAAACTCATGAATCGCAATCGACTGACCCGAGGCATAACGCTTCTTAAAGTCATCGCGCTCCATCATACGAGCCACAGTTTGCTTAGACGCGAGACGGATCATACCTGCGGCGCCTAATGGCTCTAACCAGCTTGAGTTGAATTCGATACGAGTCTTAGCAGGATCGAGGATCTTGTAAACCTGTTCTTTATAGGTTTCTGCGTTTGCTAAAACTTGTTCACGGGTGAGCGGCGGACGTGTACTATTTTTACCACTTGGGTCCCCCACCATACCAGTAAAGTCACCAATCAAAAAAATGACTTCATGACCTAACTCTTGGAATAATCTTAATTTATTTAAGATTACTGTGTGTCCAAGATGGATATCCGGAGCGGTAGGGTCAGCGCCTAACTTAATACGGAGTGGACGTCCTTCTTTGAGTTTTTCCAGCAGATCCGCTTCGAGTAAAATCTCATCGGTACCACGTCTAATTTCTGCTAATACTTGGTCTAAATCAGCCATCTCGGCAGGGACTCCTAAGGCCATGATCATAAAATGAAGAGACTTATGTTACTTGTTAGCCACCACAATTGAAAGTGTGTACACTAACGGGATTATTTAAGTCTCTGGTTATTGGTATCGGCGTCAATGGGAAAGGTTATAACGTTATTTAAATTGTTGCCTAAAAAGCATCAAATTCTCCTTAGCATTCTTTCAGTTATCACAATGATAACCATGCTTCTACCTTCTGAAGAAGCGCAAGCTTCAAGACAAACCACTAGCATTGATGACCAAGCTCAAATCAACACCCGTTATGATGTGCCCTTAGCTTTTCGCTCGCCTGAACGCCCTGAGTTACTAGAAGGTCAAACAGATAATGCTCCGACAACGGCTGAACCGTTATCCTCACCCGATGCGCTCGCTGCAGCTGGAGCTAATAATCAAGCCGCAGGATCCCACGAAAGCGCTCTCCACAGAGATGTCGAACATTTTAACGTCAAAAATGGTGATACTTTAGCCGCGGTATTTGACCGCGCTGGCTTAACCAGCAAAGACGTTTATGAAATCACCCAGTTGCCTTTAGCCAAGCAAAACTTACTTAAGATAATGCCGGGCGAAGAAATTGTGATTTCAAAGGATGCAAACGGTAATTTGACTGAAGTACGTTATCGGGTCGATGCTATTTCCACGCTAGTCATCACTAAAAGCCAAGAGCAATACAACGAAAAAATCTCCGAAAAGGATGTGGAAATTCGCAACCATTTCACCAGTGCCAAAATTAAGAGCAATTTCTGGAATGCCGCAGTGGATGCAGGCATGTCTGCCAACCAGATATTACAATTATCGACCGTATTCGGCTGGGATATCGACTTTGCCTTAGACTTACGCGAAGGCGACAGCTTCGCCATTATTTACGAGCAAGAATATGCCGATGGTGAATTTTTGCGTAATGGCAATATCTTAGCTGCAGAATTTGTTAACCAAGATGAGCGCTATACTGCCATTCGCTATACCGACGGTAACTATTATTCCGAAAATGGCACTAGCATGCGTAAAGCCTTCCTGCGCTCACCGGTCGATTTTAAGTATGTCAGCTCCAACTTTAATCCAAGACGTTTGCACCCAGTGACAGGCCAAGTCAAAGCCCATCGCGGTGTAGACTATGTCGCAGCCATTGGCACGCCCATTAAAGCTGCGGGTAGTGGACGCGTTATTGAGTCTGGTTATAATCAATTCAACGGTAACTATGTGTTTATCAAACATAACGATACCTATACCACCAAATATCTACACCTCACAAAACGTAATGTCAGCAAAGGCGCCAACGTTAAGCAAGGACAAATTATTGGTACTTTAGGTAAAACAGGCCGTGTCACAGGGGCTCATTTACATTACGAATTTATCGTCAATGGCGTACACCGCAACCCGAGAACGATTACGCTACCGAAATCCGAATCAATTGCGAGAAAAGAAAAAAATCAATTCGATGCACTTAGCAAGCAATTGATGACTACACTTTCGCAAAACAAGCAAACGCAATTGGCAATGCAATAACGACGGATGGATTCCTCCCAATGAAAAACGCTTATTATATTGGACTGATGTCAGGCACCAGCATGGACGGTGTCGATGCGGTATTGGTCGACTTTTCAGGCGCGCAGCCGCAACTTATCGCCAACCATACCGAAGCTATTCCGAGCCATTTGCTCAAAGGTCTACAGCGCCTGTGCTTACCCAGCTCAGATGAAATTAACCGCCTCGGCCGTTTAGATCGAAATGTGGGTCAGCTGTTTGCCTTAGCAGTCAATAATCTGATGGCTAAATGTGCTATTGCGAAAGAAGATGTCATCGCCATTGGTAGCCATGGTCAAACTGTGCGCCATATGCCAAACCTCGAAGTGGGTTTTACCTTACAAATAGGCGATCCTAATACTATTGCGACCGAAACAGGCATAGATGTCATTGCCGATTTTCGTCGCAAAGATATTGCCCTTGGTGGCCAAGGCGCGCCCTTAGTACCCGCATTCCACCAGCAAACCTTTGCCCAAGTCGGTAAAAAACGTGTCATCCTCAATATTGGTGGTATTGCCAATATCACCTATCTGCCGGGCAATAGCGAAGAAGTCTTAGGCTTTGATACAGGACCAGGCAACACCTTAATTGATGCCTGGATGCAACAGGTTAAAAGTGAGCCCTTCGATAAAAATGGCGAATGGGCTGCATCCGGAAAAACTGATCAAAGCTTATTAACTCAGCTGCTTTCGCATCCGTATTTTTCCCTTGCTTACCCTAAAAGCACTGGTCGCGAACTGTTTAACCAAGCTTGGTTAGAGCAGCAATTATCGCCCTTTAATCATTTAGAGGAAGAAGATATTCAATCAACTTTATTGGATTTAACCTGCCACAGCATAGCCCAAGACATTATTAAACTATCCAATGAAGGGGAATTATTCGTCTGTGGTGGTGGCGCGTTCAACGGCCAACTGATGCAACGTCTTGCAGCCTTATTACCAGGTTATAAGCTGGATACTACCTCGGCCCTTGGCGTAGATCCTAAGTGGGCAGAAGGCATCGCCTTTGCCTGGCTCGCCATGCGCAATCACTTAGGTTTACCCGCTAATCTCCCTGCAGTAACAGGCGCCTCCCGCGAAGCCGTACTCGGCGGACGATTTAGCGCTAAGTAATCACAGAACGCACGTTATTTAAGTAACTTGTGTTTAAGTAAGATGATATCACGCTGTGGGAATCCATCGAGCGTCATCACTAAGCGGTTTGCCTCCGGAATATACGTCATGGAGCCAAAACCGCTTAAGCTCGAACGTGGTACCCTCAGGAGTGGTGTCACCTGTTGACTGTTCGCCTCCCAATAATTCAATAACTGCTCGTTACCATTACTCGATTTAAAATAAACCCCGCTTGCCGTAAGCACCCAGTTATTACCCGCGCGAAACGCTTTGGTTGATATTAACTGCTCAACGTGCTCGGGATGCGCTAAATTAATCTGCCACAGTCCATTCTCACCATCACGGCTAAAGACCAATTCGGTGGCCGATTTTGCAAACCCCACCCCCATACTCAATGAACTAATCACCCTAGGTGCACGATTGTCTAAGTAAAACTCCGTAATACCATCAGAGGTTGAGGCGAACACAGCAGTCCCCTGCCAATTCCAGCTTGGACGACCATGGTTGTGATAACTCGAGGCTAACGCGGTAATGTTTTTATTGGTTAAATCTAAAATAAAAATTCGATTGCCTTCATTTCGATCATCTGGAGCAATAAATGCGATTTTAGAACCATCGGGTGACCAGCGTGGATAGGCAACTCGTGATTTAAGCTGAGTATGTTGCTCAAGTTTTTTACCGTTGATGTCTGACGTCCAAATCTCGTTATAGCCTGTCTCGCTAGAGACAAACACTATCCGTTTCGCCTCGGGAGAGTAATCTGGATTACGGTGGCTGATGCTGGAATACAGCAGTGGAAACAAGCTCCCCGGTACAGTATCGCCGAGGGAAAAATAGGCCATCTGGAATTGGCGACGATATTGGTGATAAACCAGCTCTCCCTCTTCAGACACGCTACTGGGATAACTCATTCCTTCCACATCAAGTGGGCGAATACGCGCAGTGTCAATATCAATGGTAAAGCCATTGCGGCTGCCAGAATCTTCTGTCGCGAAGACTAACACCTGACTGTCGAGTGTCCAGCTTAAACCACGAATATCTTCTAACCCTTGTGTGAGGCGTTTTTCATGGGCACTAGCTAAGTCCCTAATAAAAATATCTTCCGAGATATTGCTAAAGCGCCTTGCTATCGCCAGCCAGCGTCCATCGGGGCTGTACGCTAAATCCCGATCTTCATAGTTACAGGGGGCATCGCAGGATAATCGTTCTGCTGTAGCTTCGTTTGATTTAAGAGATAAACGATAAATTCCGCCAATCTTATCTGACTCATGGGCAGAGATATAAGTAAGATATTGACCGTCGGGTGAAATATCTATCGCTGTCATATCCGAACTACAGGGTGCTAAAGCCAACATCTCATTGGTCGCTAAAATCAGCTGAGTGATGGTGCACTTTCCTGTGGCATGACTGCGGGATGCAAAAAATAATGCCGTATCATCTAGGCTCCAAACTGCGCGCAGCTCAGAGGACGTTGAAGGCGTTAACTGGCGAGCGGGAATATTTTCACGTTTAAAATCTTTAAGATAAAGGCTAGAGGTGGCTCCAGGTCGACTCGCTCCATATATTAGCCAACGTCTATCGTGAGATAGTCGGGGGTAACGTTCAGACCCAGGGTCTCGGGTGAGCACGGTAAGTTGAGTATCCGTCATCCTCTGTTTATCTTGGTACAAATGTACACTAATAAATACGCCTGAGACTAAAATAACGGCTCCCATTAGCATCGCCATCAAGCGCATACGCTGAGTCGTATGCAGCAATTTAGCCTCGGTAGTTTGTCGTTGCTCTTCACCGTCATCAAAGGTGTCGTAAATAGGCGGCAATAACAATCGATATCCGGTTTTACGCACGGTTTCAATCACGCCGCTTTCCTGAGCGAAGGGGGATAATTGCTGCCGTAAATGCCAAATCGCGTTGGTGAGCGCCTTAGTTCCCACGTAGACGTTGCCCTCCCATACTTTATCAATCAGCTCATCGCGGGTAACCACATCAGGATAACGAAGGGCAAGATAGCTAAGAACTTCAATAAACTTGAGTTGAAGCGAGACTTTAGCGAATTCGTTTTGGTGAAGTTCATCGCCCGACGTTTGAAATGAAATTGAGTTATCAGAAGGAGCAATTCGACAACGCCCCAAACAAAAACTCAACTTACTCTTATCCTTCATATTTTCTCACACCCTTGTTATTCATTTTATGGTTACGGCAATGAGTACATCATGTCGCTAAATACTACCTAAGACTTAACAAGGTTGGCAATCTAATGATTTAAAGTAATTATTTAAAATTCAAAATATTAGCTTGTTAAAAATCTAAAAAAGAGATTTAAACAATATAGAATCGAGCCAGGAAAGATTGCGACTAAGCAACAGATTGATTACAACTGCATGACCAATAAAAACATAAGAGTCAAAGCCTTACTCCTGCCGATCATTTATGTAGCAGGGGATATGCCCTTTGTAGGAACCCATATATGCTTCGTTTAGCCTTGATTTGCATCTGGATGATGCTCTGCCCTATTTTTACGCCAAAAACCTTAGCGCAGGACTACCAAAAACCTTCCCCAGCATTGCAGCAAACCATTACCCACAGTACCAGCCTCACGACTCGACTCTCAAACGATAACCAATGGCTGGCATTGCTCAGTCCCATTTCGGCCCCTAGCATTGCTACCCTTGCTATGCCAGAGCACAAACTGGCGGGGCTACGTATCGCAGCAGAGCAATTTTTACCGAGCCGTATTACCCAGCGTTATCATCAGCTCACGCTTATCAATATCAAAGATAACCGGCAACGCGTCATCACCTTGCCAGGTGGATATGATATTACTGAGCTTAAGTTTTCTCCCGATAGCCGCTATCTGTCTTACGTAAGTTTAACGCCAGAGGGCGGCTATTTATGTGTTTATAATATCGCTCAAGATCGCCATCAGCGCCTGTCAGATGAGCGTCTAAACGGCACCATTAGTCTTGATTACCAATGGGCTAATAATAAAACCCTGCTTGCTCGCTTTGTAATCGCACAAAACATCGGCGCAAGTGAGCCCCAAGCCTCCATCAGCCCGAAAACCAAGGAAACCTCAGGCAAAAATAGTCCGCAGCGCACCTATCAAGATTTACTAAAAACCCCAGCGGATAAGCAGCTATTTAGCCAGCTCACCACCAGCCAACTTGCACTAGTGGATTTAAAAGGCAACCTCACAAAAATCGCAGCGCCGGGGATTATTGAAGATTTCTCAGTGTCACCCGATGGGCAGTATATGTTAAGTCGCCAAATCACCCCGCCCTTTTCAACCCGCGTAAAGTATAATGATTTTCCTACCTTAACAGAGGCTTATAACCTTAACGGCCAACTGATTACACGGTTGCACCAGAGCCAAGGAGGGGAATCTCGACCACAGGGTAAAGATTCCGTCTTACCTGGCCCGCGTATGATGCATTGGGTCCAAGGTCAAGCAGCCACGTTAGCGTTTACAGAGGCATTAGATCAGGGAGATAGCCAGCAAGATGTGCCACTACGTGATAGCCTTTGGCTACTCGATGCGCCCTTTACTCAAAAAGCCACGCGCGTTGCACAAACCCAATGGAGGATTACAGATATTGACTGGGCGGAAAACCACTTAGCCCTAATCACTGAGCGTAACAGTAAAGCACAAAAACTTCGGCACAGTAGCCTCAACATTCGCGCTGGAGAGAGCTCGCCGCTCACCTTAAACGAACGCAATCTACGTGATAAATACCAAGAACTGGGGTCATTACCAAGATACTATTCCGAAGGAAAAGGCCAGGTGGTACGCCTACAGCAACAAGCGCAAACCTCTAGGCTACTCCACTACGGCCAAGGCGCATCTCCCCAGGGCGATAAGCCTTTCTTAAAGAGCACGTCACTCGTAACGGGGGAGTCGTCACTGCTTTGGCAATCTGCACCAAGCCATTTAGAATCAGTTCGTTACGTATTAAATACTGAGCCTTTGCAACTCATCATCAACCGTGAAAGCCCAACACAGTCACCTAGCCTTGTGTTACTCAATGGCACCAAAGAAAGCGTACTTTACCAACAAGCCGACGGACTGAATGCTTATCAAGGGATGCAAAAGCAACTTATAACCTTCAAAAGAGCAGATGGTGTACCTCTTTCAGGGACGCTGTACCTACCCGCCAATTACACCAAGGAACAAGGAACCTTACCCGTATTGATGTGGGCTTACCCGCGGGAATTTAATGATCCCGACATTGCCGGCCAAATTAGCTTTAGCGCCAATCAATATCCCACCATCAGTCCAAGGGGCCCAATACCTTTGGTCGCTGAAGGGTTTGCGGTGTTTGATAAAGTCTCAATGCCTATCATTGCTCAAGGGGATAAAGAGCCCAATGACAGTTTTCGGGAGCAATTGACGGCCAACGCACAAGCCGCTATCGATACCTTAGTCGATTTAGGTATTGCTGATCGAAAGCAAATCGCCGTAGGTGGACATTCCTACGGTGCCTTTATGGTCGCCAACTTACTGGCGCATACTGATTTATTCTATGCAGGTATCGCCCGTAGCGGAGCTTATAATCGCAGCCTAACACCATTTGGTTTTCAAAATGAAGAACGCACCTACTGGCAAGCCAATGATATTTACCAACAAATGTCGCCATTTAATTATGCGGATAAGATCAAATCGCCTTTGCTGTTGATTCATGGCGAAATGGATCAAAACTCGGGCACTTTCCCGCTGCAATCTGAGCGTCTGTTTGATGCGATTCAAGGATTGGGGGGCAAAGCAAGGTTAGTTATCTTACCACTTGAAGGACACAGTTATACGGCCAAGGAATCCCTAGAACATCTTTTATGGGAACAAAGCCAATTCTTAAAGACAAATTTACACCCCAACTAATCGTCACTCAGCTCTGCTGATTAAACGATAAGTTGAACATCGCAATCGGCATTAGCACTTAATGCTTAACGCTTGCCAAGATGACTCCCAACGATACCCTTTGCGGCGGCATATATACTCGCCGCTAAGGGGAATATCAGTTCATACCATCGAGCCTGTAAAAACATTAACTTAAAGTGTATTGTTGAACCTACACCATTTTGCCCCCAGCCCCAACTTAACTGACCAGCCGAACTCGCTTAGCTAAAACTTTTGCGTAAACTTCCCGTTAAAACCGCTTAACTATCTGAAGGAACCATAGCCAACAACAGTTCCTTTCTTGCTTAAGCCATTTAATTGCCAATAAAAAAACCGCATGCAGGGAGCCACATGCGGTTTAACCAACTTAAGTTAACTGACCTTTAAAACTTAAGCTCTGCACCTAGGTAGGCATAACGCCCTACACCACCGCCGTAGGCACTGCTGTAGTTACCATTACCAGTTTCAATTAAGTCGCCACCATCAGCTACCCAAGGACCTTGATTGTCGAAAATATTGCGTAAACCGCCGTATAAACGTAATTCAGCCTGACTCACGTCCATCGTATAAGACACTGACAAATCATGGGTGATATACGAGCCATAGAACAGGAAGGCTGGTGTTTCAGGATTCGCAACAGCGCTTAAATCACCGGCATCGAGTTTAGTTTGGTTCAGTGCTTGCAGGGTGTTCCATTCTTCGACTCTGTAGTGACTATCGACCATAGCGCTCTTATACTTCGCGCTCCAACGCACACGCCAATCATCGTTACTCCAAGTTAATGAAAGCGTGCCTCTGTCTTCAAAAATCCCACTGGCAAGCTCACCAACATAATCCTCTTCCACTATACCATCAGCACCGTAGTAACTTGAGCTGTATTCCAACACATGGGTCCAGTTAGTGTTTAAGCTCAGTTCACCGTAATCAGCCAGTTCCCACTCGTAGGCCATTGCGAAGTCGATACCACGAGTAACTATGTCATTCAGGTTCAGTTCCTGCTGAATAATCTGGGTGATTTGGCCCTCGGTATCGCGCGTGATAGCCTGACAGTACTCATTATCGGCTCCATAGGGATTACTCGAGTTATAACACTCAGCCAGAATATCCTCGTTACTTAATGAACCAATAGCATCAGCGACTTTGATATCGTAGTAATCAACCGCCAGATTAAAGCCTTCAAGGAAGGTTGGCGCCATGGTAAAGCCTAAGGTGTAGGTATCCGCCGTTTCTTCGGTCAGGTTTTCATTACCTGCGTTAGGAGAATACTTAGAGCCCGTTTCCGCCTTAAAGGTGCCAGTACTCGCAATGGCAGCAGCAATCCCAGGATCAAGACGACAACTATCATGTCCAGCGCCTGTTGAGGTTGCCGTCACACCATTACAAATATCGCGAATACTGTCGTAATCACCACGGGGTGGAGAGATAAGCTCAGTGATATTCGGCGCACGTTGTGAACGAGAGTAGTTGGCACGTAAAGCATAGTTTGCAATGGGTTCCCACAGTATGCCTGTACGGTAGCTCGACATTAAATCAATGTTTTTCTGACTGTAATCCGCAAGACGCAAGGACACATCCACATCAAGCTTATTGGCGAAATCCATATCCCTTAACAGTGGCAGATTCGCCTCACCAAAGGCTTCCCATACTGTAACATCACCTTCAAAGGGAGGAACATCGTTAAAGGTAATCGCATCGCCACGCATCGCCTTATCGGTATCGACAGCTTGAGTATCACGGCGATACTCCATCCCGAATGCCGATTGCACACCACCTGCGGGTAGCTCAAACAACTCGCCAGAAATATACCCTAACGCATTGAATTGAGTTATATCGGTATTGATATAGGGATTAGAGCGAATATAGTCAGCCCCTTCCTTGCTGATAGAGCCTTCACCAAAAATATTGACGGGCACACAGCCTTCAGCTCTGGCTGCTTCACTGGCACATTGAATAGTGACACCATCAGCGGCATATACAGCATTCAAAGCATTTCTTAAACGACGAATGCTGATCTCATTGCTACGACGTTGACGCTGCTCGAACTGACCGTAACCTACTGACGCATCCCAAGTCCAAGTTTCAAACAAATCCCCCTGTAAACCCGCCCAAGTACGAAGCGTGGTACGCTCGTTATCACTTTCAACAGGCCCAACTTCTTCGAAACGACGATCCCAGGTAATACTCTTACCCCCTCCTGTCGCTGCAATTTCAGCTGGTATATAAGGGTTATTGGCTAAAATACTACCCGCATCAATCATCCCTGGTAACCCAGTGATTGGATCAATATACAGCTCAGCATCGTTATAGTCTTGACCTTCTGCGTCGGTACGGCGAAACGCGGTATTACGGCTGAATTGTACTTGTACATTGGCGCGCACATCTTCACTAAGGTCATAGTTCATTTTGACCGCTGCGGCTAAAGTATCCTCAGGTACCTTTAGCAGACCAGTGGTATAGCCGTTATAACCATCACGCTCCTCTTTAAAGTCAGTTTTAAGTTCTGTACCATCGTACCACCAAGCATTCGACTTAAAGCGGCCGCCGACGATGTCATTGCTGCGCTCACGCCAATCGTCCCGCGTAATATCCCGCATACATTGATAGCCATCAACGGTATTCATGGTGTTACACATTTGCTTTTCATCGTAAGCAAAGCTCGACTCATACAGGGCTCGTTCCCTGTCAGTGGCGAATAATCCATGCTGTTTGTCATAGGTGGCACTTGCGTAAATATAACCCTTATCACTATTGAAATCAGCTCCATAACCCACATCTACTGTGGTTTCACGGCCACCACCTTCAGTCGTTTCACCACCACGGGCATTAATCTCAAACCCAGTCTTGTTTTGCTGGGTGATAATATTGACCACACCTGCAATCGCATCCGAACCATACACAGCTGACGCACCACCGGTGATGATTTCGACCTTATCGACCATGGCCGCAGGAATAGTGCTTAAACTGACATAGTTGCCACTGTAACTGTTAGAAACAACACGACGACCATCAATAAGCGTTAAGGTACGATCTGTGCCTAAGTTCCGTAGATCAATGGTTGATAAGCCGGTATTTTGCACACTCGATTGGCTATTGGTGCTGCTAACCCCTTCAGCCAATGCCGGAATTTGATCAACTAAAATATCCGCCAATGAGCCGATACCACTATCTGCAATATCCTTTGCGTCAAGGCCCTGTAAAGGCGTACTTAAGGAAAAACTATCTCGCTTAATACGCGAACCCGTTACGGTGACTTTTTCTATACCGTCGTTCTTATCCGCGCCTTCAACCTCAACTCGAGCTGCATTTTCGTTAACTGTATTCACTTCTATAGGATCGGCAGCCCAAGCTACCGAAGGAACAATACCAAACATCGATACTTGTATTGCTAAGGTCAATAGTTTCTTCTTCATCCTTCCCACCTTCACTTTTAGACATCGCAAACCATTTTTGTTGTTATGTAGAGCGGTTACTTAAATTAGCCCAATGCCTTAGCCTGCGATTTTCATCTCCTAGGTTTTTGGATTAACCATGGGTTAGCAACACCGCAAACACATGATTAACATTTAAGCAACCTTGTTCTTTTACTTTGCTTAGTGAAGAGCAGCAACGAAATGACCCTCGTTTATTTCCCCGTTTTATATCTATTAAATATCTATTCTTTTATTTTCAAATAATTAAAGAATAAAAAGACAATAAATCGATTATGAAATGCTTAGAAACTGATAGTGCCTAACTCAAAAATAAACGCCTTTTCACAACGAAACCCCAAGCGAGTAAGAGGATAAGCTTGAAGCCTCCCCTAAAAACGGAGCAAATTGTCCCTATAAAGCATTATCAAAAATGCACAATATAAAAAGCCATCTATGCTTGATCACAGTTGTGCCATGTAAACGAACTAAAGTGATTGTTAACTAAGCAGTAAAAACACAACACTCTGATTGTGATGGCCAGCTTTGGCATGAACAATCTGGGCGTGCAAAACTTCAATTAAGGGAATGGTTATTTATCTAGCTAAACTTAACCAGCGAGATAAACAAGGGTTTATGTAATGGCGTCAAAAGCCACACAAACATAAATCGACTAAATAGGAAATCAAACAATGAACATGTCACAAAAAATGGCGGCAGAATTTCTCGGCACCTTGTGGTTAGTCCTTGGAGGGTGTGGTAGTGCTGTACTCGCCGCCGCATTTCCAGAAGTAGGCATAGGCTTACTCGGCGTCGCTTTAGCTTTTGGATTAACCGTATTAACCATGGCCTTTGCGATTGGCCATATTTCAGGTTGTCATCTCAACCCTGCAGTGTCATTCGGCCTTTGGGCTGGGGGACGTTTTCCGGCAGCAGAATTATTGCCCTATATCGTAGCCCAAGTCGCGGGTGGAATTGTTGGCGCTGGCATCTTGTATCTCATCGCTTCAGGACAAGAGGGATTTTCACTCGCGGGCGGATTTGCCTCTAACGGTTTTGGTGAGCACTCACCGGGTGGCTATAGCATGCTGTCGGTGATGATTTGTGAAATCGTTATGACACTGTTCTTCTTGATTATTATTTTAGGTGCCACCGATGAGCGAGCTCCTAAGGGATTTGCCCCAATTGCCATAGGGTTAGGTTTAACCTTAATTCACCTTATTAGTATTCCTGTGTCCAATACTTCGGTGAACCCAGCGCGTAGCACAGGCCCTGCACTGTTTGTCGGTGACTGGGCGGTATCACAGCTCTGGTTGTTCTGGGTAGCACCGATTGTCGGCGCCATTTTGGCGGGCTTTATCTATCGCTACTTCCGCGCGGCAGAATAAAAGCCGAAGATCTAACACAACAGCGCTCTCTTGGCGCTGTTGTTCTTTTTCTAATCCCGCTCTAATGTTACCATTTAGCCAACTGGCGAATTTTGCTGTGCCCTAGGTTTTTACATTAGAGACACAACAGGCTTCGCCCTATCCAAGCAAAAGAGATATTTTTCATGAGCAAGACTGTTAAAAACCTCGCTGAGACAGCAGCAATGACGCCAGAAGCCCGTTACGATTACCTCGTTGAACAAGTTAAAGAACACAAAATACTTTGGACATTACAAGATCAAGACGGTTGCGTGATGTTAACCACTGAAGAAGAAGATTGCATCCCAATGTGGCCAACCGAAGAAGCCGCTGATTCTTGGGCTGTGGATGAATGGAGTGATTGCCAAACGTTAGCGATTCCACTCGACGAATTTCACGAAAGATGGGTGCCAGGCATGGAAGATGACGACCTCTTTGTCGCCGTATTCCCAGTATTAGATGATTTAGGTGTGGTAATCCCGCCTTATGAGTTAGATCAAAGATTAGCGCCTAAGCAAAGCCACTAATCGCTATCGCTAAACGAGAATGCCTATGAGCGAGCAAAAATCGGCGATACCGACACCAGAGGCAAGTACAGCCCTTAGTCAGCACTTTCCGAAACGACTCATTGCACTATTGCTAGTGTATGTTGTTGCGTCAGTGAGTGGCTTAATCGCTAAACAAGGGGTGTTATTTTGTCTGCTAACCCTCCTGATGGTGATTGCCATTATCGGTCGGCAAAAAGCAGGGCTTATCATGCTGCGCGGCTACACAGTCGTGCAGCTTGGATTGATTAGCATGCTGCCAGTGATCATGTACGATCCGGGCAACTTAGTGGTAGGTCCAACGACAGTGTATCTAGGTGAATGGCAGGGAAAACTGCCTGACTATGTGATTTTTATCGCTTTGATCGTCTTGTCATTACTGCAAGTTTGGATAGCCTTTGATAAAAAGGTAAAGGCATGGTTTAAGCCTAAGCTTAACCTGAATATCATGAGCTAAGCTCTTGTAGAAAATAAATTTAGCCCAACAAAAAGCCGTCATTGTGACGGCTTTTTTGATCTCACTCCACGCCTAAAAAGATGCAAAGTTAGTCATCATTAAACAGAAAAACTTTTTTACACAGAGAAACTGGCACCACAGCCACAGGTCGTGGTTGCGTTAGGGTTTTTCACGAAGAAGCGAGAACCTTCCAGTCCTGAAGTGTAATCCACTTCACCACCGACTAAATATTGTAGGCTCATAGGATCGACAACCAAGAGAACGCCTTGTTTTTCTATCGTAAAATCGCCGTCATTGACCTTTTCATCAAAGGTAAAGCCGTACTGAAATCCAGAACAACCACCACCAGTCACATAGACTCGTAGCTTAAGTGCAGGATTTTGCTCTTCTTCCAGCAAACCTTTCACCTTAGCGGCTGCCGCATCGGTAAATTGGATTGGCATTGCTGTATCAGCTTGATCAGTCATTACTACCTCTTACATCAGTTTTCTGGGGCAAATTATCCTTTACCTGACTGTTTTGTTCAAGTATTACCCGTGGTTCTTTTTCACCCTGTAATAACTCAGGGGCACTATAGACATGTTCGGTCTGCGAATTCTTAGTCCAGCGGCTCGAAGGCACCAGCACTTTGACTTTCACTTGTTGTAAATTAAAGCCAGCAGGAACAGTGACCTTGGTATCTATGACTTGAAAATAACGAAAATCAAATTCCAACTTAGAACCCGTGAGTTTGTTCACACTCAAACTAACAGATTTGCCATCTTGCACACCAATGAGCGTCAATTCAGTTCGACCTTGAATAGCTTGCTTACGCTTTTGCAACTGAGTCAACACCAACTTGAGATGATATTCATCGGCCAAAGCGCCCCGCGTCATTTCAAGTCCGTGAATAGCAACACCTTCAGCATTATCATCCGGTGTCATAATGCTGCGGTAAAATGCCAGCTCATGCTCCAATTCTTTTTGCTTTTTCATTTGCTGGCCAAACATTTCTTGCATTTGGGTATTAGCCTCTCGCTCGACGGACAGCTCTAAATTTCGGGTTGCAAGTAGTTGGGTCTGTGCCTCTAACTCAGCGGTCAAGCGTTGAGTCTTGCTGCTGATATGCTTAACAACAGGCTCATCGCTGCTTAATAGCAGAAAACTTATCCAAGCCCCAAAAAGAATAGAAACTAACACTAAAAGCGATAAATATACTGAAGATGGACGATACTTGAGATCCATCACTTGCAGCCGATCTAGCCAACGATGATAATTTGGCATTAGGTAACAGCCCCTTATATAAAATACAATCAACTCAAGAACGAGTTCGATACAATACAACTCAGGCCAATGTAGTGCAATTAACGATAAATAAAGTCGCTATCCAACATGCCATCGTCACAGCCAAAAAGTATTTAACCAATGAGCTACGTGACCATTTATCTCAAGCCCGCATCAGTGCACAGCTGTGCATACTGGCACTGTTATTTGCTGTTTTTGCATCCTGTGTGATCTTACTGTTTCGACTCTTGCTCGTTTGGGCTAATCATTACACCCAAATACAGGCGCTGGATTTTACGGGGAACGTCGCCGACTGGCGAGCCCTGTTACCCCTTTTAGGCGCAATATTAATTTGGATAGTGGCGAAGCTGGGCTCCAAACGCTACAAACGTATGGGAATAGCCTATGTGTTACATAGAGTTAAACTGCATTATGGTAAAATCCCCCTACAATCCGCCGCTGGGCAATTTTTTCAAGCACTCTTTGCCCTTGGCACAAATTTCTCAGTCGGCCGTGAAGGTCCAGCCATTCATCTGGGTGCTGTCAGCGCCAGTTTTCTTGCTGAAAAATTCAATCTTCCCGATAATAGCGTACGCATCATGTGTGCCAGTGGCATTGCAGCAGGGATTGCCGCCACTTTTAACGCGCCCTTGGCGGCGGTGATTTTTGTACTCGAAGTGATAGTACGTGAATACAAAATCCATTACTTTTTCCCGATTATGCTATCAGCAATTTGTGGCGCAGTTTCAAGCCAACTGGTGTTTGGTAATGTGCACGAATTTGACCGTATTCAAGTGATCCATATTCCCTTAGACCATTACCCTATTCTCGCCATCGGCGGCGTGGTATTAGGCTGCGCCGCGGCGCTGTTTAATTACTCACTCTTAAAAGTCACCGCGACGGGGCAAAACTGGCCACTGATTTACCGACTATTATTGGCGGGTAGTGTCACCACCCTAATCGGTCTCGTGTTGCCGCAAGCCCTTGGCACGGGCGATCTCGCCATTAGTGAAGCTATTAGCCAACATCCAAGCCTGTTGCTGTTAATCGCCCTGTTATTTGCCAAAACCATCGCCACTATTGCGGCGATTGGCTTAGGTATTCCCGGCGGTTTAATTGGTCCACTTTATGGTATCGGCGCGCTGCTCGGGGCGATTTTGGCGCTGATCAGCGCTATCTTATTCCCGTCCATCGCCCCTTATGTAGGGCTTTACACTGTGATCGGCATGACAGCCATGATGGGCGTGTGTTTAAGCGCGCCGCTGGCCGCCTTAGTCGCCCTGTTAGAAATGACTAATGACGCCAGCATTATTTTACCGGCAATGTTTGTAACAATTCCGGCTTTTTTAATTGCTTATCAGGGTTTTAAGACTGACTCCATTTTCTTTAAGCAATTAGAAATTATGGGACTAGGTTATAAGGTCGCCCCCGTGAATTTAGCACTGCAGAAAAAAGGCGTACGAGCCTTAATGGATAAACGCTTTGTTATCGTCAATAACAACGATGAATTGTTACTCGAAGTGCTAAAACGCGCCGAAGGTCGCCCTGTGCTAGTCCGCAATGCCGATGGCATTATCGAAATGCTTAGTCTTGAAATGCAATCCTATGATGACAGTACCACGCTATCACGCCATCCCATGCAAGGGCTAAGCGACAGCACCACCCTCAATGAAGTCTATTCACTATTGTCGCCCAAACGCTGCGGTGAGGTGTTTATCTATCAAGATACACCAGACAATGTGGTTGGAGTGATCAGTTGGTCGAACCTACAACAGGAGATTCGTTCAGGCCAAGCCTAATGCCAATTAATAACATCAATTTAAAACCTGATATCAATTTAAAATCTGATAGTGATGCAAAACCTAATATCGATGCCAAACCTTGATGCCAAACCTAAGGCGGCAGATTAAAAGCTTTGGGCTTCATCGCAAAAATCTAACACAGTGGCAATGTGGCTATTTCGTTGCCCCTGTGCTTCTGCTACAATCGCGCCTCAGCCACCCTACATAACATCAGGGCAGATAAGCGCGATACCGCAGCTTAAAATGCCCCCTAGCAAATTGGAAAACAGGCTGATGAATCAGTTCGAAGGATCCCATATCCTCTCCGTAAACCAGTTAGATCTTGACTCAATCCAAACTATTTTTAATGTCGCTAGCCGCATGATGCCCTATGCACTTCGAGAGAAGCGCAATAATGTGCTCGATGGCGCCATTTTAGGTAACCTGTTTTTCGAACCCAGTACCCGTACCCGCGTAAGTTTTGGCTGTGCCTTTAACTTACTTGGCGGCCATGTGCGTGAAACCACAGGTATGGCGTCATCGTCTTTATCTAAGGGTGAATCCCTGTACGATACGGCGCGCGTGTTATCCACTTATTCCGATGTGATTGCAATGCGCCATCCAGACTCTTATTCAGTGAAAGAGTTTGCCGAAGGCAGCCGCGTCCCAGTGATCAACGGTGGCGATGGTTCGAACGAACATCCAACCCAAGCTCTACTCGATTTATACACTATCCAAAAAGAACTCAAATGTGCCGGCCGCGGTATCGATGGCATGCACATAGCAATGGTCGGCGACTTAAAATTTGGCCGCACAGTGCATTCACTATCACGCTTACTCTGCATGTATAAGAACATCAGTTTCACACTGATTTCACCTGCTGAATTAGCGATGCCTGATTATGTGATCTCCGACATTGAAAATGCTGGCCATAGCATCAAAATAACCGACCAGCTTGAAGGCCATTTAGATCAAGCAGATATTTTGTATCTCACTCGCATTCAAGAAGAACGCTTCCCTTCACAGGAAGAAGCAAATAAGTATCGCGGCAAGTTCCGCTTAAATCGCAGTATTTACACTCAGCATTGCAAATCTAACACTGTCATTATGCATCCGCTTCCAAGGGATTCACGTGCGCAAGCCAATGAGTTAGATAATGATTTAAATAGCCATCCCAATCTTGCTATCTTCAGACAGGCGGATAATGGGCTGTTAATTCGCATGGCTTTGTTTGCATTGACACTCGGCGTTGATAATCAACTCGAAAAATATGAGTGTCCGGTTAATTGGTATTCACGTAAAGCCGATCGCTAATTGGCTACAGACTTTAAGGACTAAACATGACCCGTTCCGAAGCGCTATTTGAACAGGCTAAAAAAACCATCCCCGGCGGCGTTAACTCTCCGGTTCGTGCATTTAATGGTGTAGGCGGTTCGCCCCTGTTTATTGAAAAAGCTAACGGCGCTTATATTTACGATGCCGATGGCAAAGCTTATATCGACTATGTCGGTTCTTGGGGCCCGATGATCCTCGGCCACAACCACCCTAAAATCCGTGCTGCAGTATTAGCGGCGGTGGAAAATGGCTTATCTTTTGGTGCGCCAACTGAGCTTGAAGTGCAAATGGCCGAAAAAGTCATCTCTATGGTGCCTTCTATCGAGCAAGTTCGTATGGTGAGCTCAGGTACTGAAGCCACTATGAGCGCCATTCGTTTAGCGCGCGGTTTTACCAGTCGTGACAAGATCTTAAAATTTGAAGGTTGTTACCACGGCCACGCAGATTGCCTGTTAGTGAAAGCCGGTTCTGGCGCGTTAACGTTAGGTCAACCTAGCTCACCCGGTATTCCTGAAGATTTTGCCAAGCATACCTTAACCGCTGTGTATAACGATTTAGATTCAGTTAGAACCCTGTTCGAGCAGTATCCAACTGAGATTTCTTGCATCATCATCGAGCCCGTTGCTGGCAACATGAACTGTATTCCACCTGTCCCAGGTTTCCTTCAAGGCCTGCGTGATATGTGTGATGAGTTTGGCGCGCTGTTGATTATCGATGAAGTGATGACAGGTTTTCGCGTATCACTAAGTGGCGCTCAAGGTTACTACGGCGTCACACCAGACTTAACCACACTCGGTAAAGTGATTGGTGGCGGTATGCCAGTGGGGGCTTTCGGTGGCCGTAAAGATGTGATGCAATTTATCGCCCCTACGGGTCCGGTTTACCAAGCGGGTACGTTATCGGGTAACCCCATTGCGATGTCAGCGGGTCTGGCACAAATGGAAGCCCTGTGTGAAGAAGGTCTATACGAAGCACTGAGCGCGAAAACCAAACGTATTGCAGAAGGCTTTAAAGCTGCTGCGGATAAGCACGGTATTCCAATGGCGATCAACTATGTTGGTGGCATGTTCGGTTTCTTCTTCACGGAACAACCCGAGATCACTCGTTTCGATCAAGTGACCCAATGCAATATCGAACAGTTCCGTATTTTCTACCACGGCATGCTAGATGAAGGTGTTTACTTAGCGCCAAGTGCCTATGAAGCTGGCTTCCTGTCAATGGCCCATGGCGAAGAAGAGATGCGCTTAACCTTAGAAGCGGCAGATCGCGTATTGGCGAGCATGAAAGCGGCAAGCTAAGCCTAAGCTTTAGTATTTAAGCCGTTTAAACATAACAAAGGGACGCCAATGCGTCCCTTTGCTTTTATCCGATTTAATTAGCTTTGTGTCACTTTAATAACGATCAGACTTTTTAGAACCTAAAGCCGATTTAAATATTATCCCAGCCACCATGAATTGTAAGGTCAAATGGATATGCTCAATAACGTGCTAAGGCCAACCCATCACGCCCAGCGCAATAAGTTGCTTACCACAATACGTTAACTAAACGAGTGAGCCTAAAAGCAAAAGACTCCAGATAACAAATGTCATTTTCCTCTACTTCAAAAACACAATATCCAGTATTGATACCCAAACAAGCTCAAGACGCAGAATTCTGCAGGACTGAGTGCTAAGAGCACTCTACTTCCGAATGGCACTCATTCAAAAGGCAAGCATTAAAAATGCCTGCCTACATAGGCATGACAATTCAGGAATATCGACCTGAATAAAAATTAATTAAAGAATATGCAAACTAACTGCTTAGACTTTAATCGTAGATCTCACTTTTAACGCGGTAATCAAATCAAACAATACAGTTAATAACGCTAAAATAATCACAATAACCAATATATAAAACTAATTCGCAACCCAAAAGCATGAGATAGACATCACAAAGAAGCATTAAATTGAGTTACAGCTAACAGTTGCGTTCTCTAGCCCATTATGTTCTGATCCGCACGCGCTAACACGGCTAGCTTAATTTAGCCTTGATATGCCAATCTTTAGGTTGACTCAAGTCGCCCTACGACATCAAAACAGCAGTTGGAATTGCAGTTATGTTAAATACCTTTCTCATCTTACTGGCCGTGCTCGCATTGCTCAGTATTATTTTCGAAGAAGTGACCCACCTTAATAAAGCAAAAACCACCTTATTCTTTGGTTGTATCTCTTGGGTAGCGCTGTTTATGGCTGCAGGGGAACCGGCTAATGAGAAAATCGTTGCCCATCAGCTCAATGAAAATTTGCTCGAGATTGCCACACTTTGGCTCTTTCTGATGTCGACCATGACCTTCGTAGCATATTTGAATGCTAAGGGTATGATCCAAATCATGGTGCAAAAGCTGTTTCCGCAGAAAGTATCAGTGCGTATGTTAATGATCCAAGTCGCCCTATTTGCACTCGTGCTCTCAGCATTTTGTGATAACGTCACCGCGACTTTAGTGTCTTTAGGTTTATTAACCACCTTTAAACTCGACAAGCAAATGCGCCGTAGAATGGCAGTGTTGATTATATTCGCGGTGAACTCAGGCGGTGTAGCCCTGATCACTGGCGATGTGACGACACTGATGATCTTCTTAGCTGGACATGTGCATATGTCTGAACTGCTGATGTTATTTATCCCATCGGCCGTGAGCGTGATTTTACTGGCAACCCTGTTCTCACTCAAAGCCGAAGGTGTTGTGAGCACGACGCCAATCAAACATACTTATCAAACCGTTGATGTATTGATTGCCCTCGTCTTCTTCTGCACCATTTTAATGACCATGCTACTCAACATATTGTTTGGTATCCCGCCAGTGTTAACCTTCTTAACGGGTCTATCAATTATGTTCCTGATTGGCCATACCACGCGCAGTGATAAAGAAGAAATCAAGATCCTAGAGTATATTCGCCAAGTTGAATACGACACCCTGTTGTTCTTCTTAGGTATTTTACTGCTCGTTGGTATGCTTAAAGAAATTGGCACCTTAGACATGTTGACTGAAGCTTATACTCAGTTTAATCCAAACATCTCTAACTTCGTCACGGGTATGGGCTCAGCCTTAATTGATAACGTACCGCTAACGGCGGCATTGTTAAAAGCCAATCCAGTGCTGAGTACTCCTGAATGGCTTGGCTTGACTTACAGCGTCGGAGTCGGTGGTTCACTGCTGATTATCGGTTCAGCATCAGGTATTGTAGCCATGAGTAAAGTGAAAGAACTGACTTTTGTGAGTTACTTGAAATATGTTCCTGCACTTTTCCTCTGCTACAGCGTCGGTTACGCACTGACCCTATTCTTAGCCAACAGACTGTTTGATTAAGTTGAGATTCACTAAGATCAAAAAAGGCGCCTAGTGCGCCTTTTTTATCAACTACTTATTCATTGTTACCACAAATAACCGCTAGCATGACTTATCGTAATACCTGATTAGATTGCGGGCACCTTAAACTGGGTTCCTTGAATATCTAATACTATGTCCCTTGGACGAATAGAGATGATTTTCAGCTTACCAGCAATCATATCCCCTTCTTGTAACTCGGCACCGTCTACATTCAGCCATCTCTGAGCGGGGTCGCTGGAATAAACATGAGCAACGATATTAAATTCAGGCACTTGTAATTGCAGACCTGCAGGTAATTGGCCGTATTTCGGAATTTCATCCGCAGCAGTTTTAGGAATAGGATCTAATTTAGCTTCAGTGACATTCGTCTCTGCAGCATTAACATATTCCACATCCTTTAATGCATTTTGAAAGGAAGCCACTAACTTATCTTCATCGCGACTTTTATTGGTCTCTAAACCGACATCTTCCGCCGCGGCACTGACTTGTTGACGCAGGGCTTCAAGACTCGCTAGACCCGACTCATTGGCATTAGCACCTAACATCATAGGCTGCTGTGCTTGCGTCTCTGCTGGCACAACCGCTTCCTGACTTGCCGCATCGACTTGGGCTGACGTCGACATATAATCTGCGTAGCTTGAATCACTAAAACCCGAATTGCTATCACTTTGAGCTGGCATGCCAACAGAATTGGTCGTTATATTCGCGCTAGCATTCATTTGAGGCGCATTTGATACTACAGTCTCAGCCTGAAATTGCGGCGATACCGTTAGCTCGGGTAAAGTCTGCGTCCGAGGAAGCGCCACTTTCCCAGCAAGCCGAACACCTGAAGCAGCACTGGGCTCAACTTGGAGCTCAGAGGCAGCTCCTACCGTAGACTGAAGCTCATTTTTAATCCCAGTCGAAGCTGGCAATGATGAAGTTGATGGCAGTATGTTAGCCACTGCCACAGTATCACTTTGGGGAGGTCGAGTTTTATCCCAAACGCTTAATCCCCAAGCCACACCAATTCCAGCGGCAACTGCAACGACTAATATAGACAGTTTTCCTATCGGCACACCCGATTTACGTGGCTGTGGATAATTCGCCCTTGGCGTCATCACAGCATCAGGTAACGGTGATTGTTGCTGTTGTTTATTGCGGGTTACGGCATCGAGTAAAATGGACATCAGCTGCGCGCCCCATCATCAGTTAACCGTGGGCCTTGCTGACTTAAATACAAATTTAATCTCACTAATGTTTGATTCCCTGCAATACCATCGGCTTTTAATCCATGCTGACTTTGGAAGGTTTTAAGATCATTTTCCAATTGCACATCAAATTGATTAACCCGACGGGGGCTACGACCATTCACATGGGCTAACGCATTCTCTAACCACTGTAATTGACCAGGACTCGATTTTTGACTGATATCCATCATAGGCAAATTAGGTGCTTGCCATAATATTTCGAAGGTGCCACTGAAATGTTGATTAAACCAAGCTCTATCAACCCAAAGTTGTTGCTCACCCAGTTGCATCAGTAATTGTTCCCCCTCTACCGCAAGCACTGCACCATAAAAATCTTGTTGCTTGTCATCAACCAAATACACGACAGCCGGATAATTAAGCCGAGTCAGTGACATCCAGTTACCCTGCTGCTGATAACAAGACAATCCTTGCTCAACCGCAGATTGGCAGGCGGTTAAACCTTTATACGGTACTTTGCCCCACACGCTAAACAAACCTGCAAAAGCAGTATCAATATTGCGACTCTGATTAATCGCATCATTAAGTAAGCGCTGATTGGGATCTGGAATTGACCCCTTACTGCTTTGCTGATCAACGGGTTGTACTAACTTGCTCATTCCTTCGGTCGCGCTCAAAGCTTGAGTGTTTGATGCAGCAACATTTGCTGACGCAGACTCAAGGACCATACTAGACGCTGACACGGCATTGACAGGCTTGTCGGTAAATAGCCAATAGGAAACACCAAAAGCTACAAATAACGTCGCAGCGGTCGCTGTCGGCCAAAGATACCTATTCTGAGTCGGCTCCTCTTCACCTAATACTTCAGCCGCAGCTTGTCTCACCATATGATGATCGATGGGCACCCGCGATTGCGCATAGCCCGCCATCAGCGAGCGTTCACATAAGAGGTTAATTAATCGAGGGATGCCGCCACTGTACTTTTGCAACACCTTAACGGCTTTGCGGGTAAACAAAGGTTCAAATCGTCCCGCGACTTGCAAGCGATGCAATACATAAAGCGCGATTTCATCTTCATTTAATGGTAGTAAATGGTAACGAGCGGTGATCCGCTGGGCTAACTGGCGCAGCTCTTGGCGCTTCAATAACAGCTGTAATTCTGGCTGACCGATTAAAATGACCTGCAGTAACTTCTTAGTGTCCGTCTCAAGATTGGTCAAAAGGCGCAGTTGCTCCAGCACTTCAGGGCGTAAATGCTGCGCTTCATCAATGATGAGCACGGTATTACGACCTTTGCTGTGATTGTCCAATAAAAAACGACTCAAGTGGTCGGTCAACTGCTTGAGTGTGGGATTGTCGCCGTAGGAAATCTTAAGTTCATCGCAAAGCGTGGCGAGTAACTCGAGCTCTGTTAGCGACGGATTAAGGATAAATGCGGTGTCGGTATTATCGGGCAATTGCCCAAGTAAACATCGAGATACTGTCGTTTTACCCGTGCCAACTTCCCCTGTTAGCAACACAAAGCCGCCCGTTTCCCCTAACCCGTAGGTTAAATGGGCCAACGCCTCTCTGTGCCTATCACTCAAAAACAAATAATGGGGATTGGGTGCAATCGAAAAAGGGTTATCGCTGAGTCCGTAAAAGGCCTTGTACATACCACCAATCATCCTAATTTAAAAATAACGCCCCACGTTAAAGCGTCCCAATGTTATTGTCAAAATATCCGCAACATCAATGTGACACATAAGTGCGCAAATATCTCGCGACGACTTTATCTATCACCTTAATGGGCATGATAAGCTATGTTTATGACACATTAGCCGAATCTTGCCTGTGAAAATATATCTCGTCGGCGGTGCTGTGCGTGACAGCCTGCTCAATCTCCCTATCAAGGACAAAGATTACCTCGTCGTTGGTGCGACTCCAGAACAAATGTTGCAACTGGGATACCGCCAAGTCGGTAAAGATTTCCCAGTATTTCTGCATCCTAAAAACCAACAAGAATATGCGTTAGCCCGAACAGAACGAAAAATTGGACTGGGTTATGGTGGTTTTAGCTGCCATGCCAGTCCCGATGTGACTTTAGAGCAAGACTTGTTGCGCCGAGATCTGACCATCAATGCTATCGCCCAAGATGAAAAGGGCAACTTATACGATCCTTTTAATGGCATTGAGGATATTAACGCGCGCCTATTGCGCCATGTGTCGGATGCTTTCGTTGAAGATCCACTGCGAGTGTTACGCGTCGCCCGCTTTGCCGCAAGGTTTTATCCCTTAGGATTCCAAATTGCCGCAGAAACCCTGGCCCTGATGCGTCAAATTAGCGCAAGCGATGAGCTTAGCGCTTTAACGGCGGAGCGAGTTTGGCAAGAAGTTGATAAAAGTTTAGGCGGACCTCACCCAGAGGTCTTTTTTGAGGTACTGCACCAATGTGGAGCACTCGAAGTCCTGTTCCCTGAAATTCACGCCTTATTTGGCATACCTCAACCTGAAAAATGGCATCCTGAAATAGATACTGGCGTGCATACCTTAATGGTGCTTGCTCAAGCCGCACTGCTGACTGAGGATAAAAGCGTTCGGTTTGCCGCCCTAGTGCATGATTTAGGTAAGGCACTGAGTCCAAAAGAGCATTTACCAAAGCATCACGGCCACGGCCAAAAAGGCTTGCCACTCATAAAAGCCCTCTGTACACGTTTACGAGTACCGAATGAGGCCCGCGATCTGGCGTTGCTCGTCAGCGACCAACATCAGAACGTCCATCAGGCATTCGAGCTCAGAGCCGAAACTATCGTTAAAATATTCGATAAAGCTGACTTTTGGCGTAAACCAGAGCGCTTAACGCAACTTATATTAGCTTGCACCGCAGATATGCGTGGCCGCACAGGATTTGAAAACATCCCATATCCTCAGGGAGAGTATTTAACTCAGTGCTTCACTGTCGCCAATAATGTCGATATTGCCGCCATCATTGCCACTGGTTTCCAAGGCGCAGAGATAAAACAAGCCTTAAATTTACATCGGATTGAAGCGGTCAGTCAGTTTAAACAAAAAATGCAAACAAAACTGCCGATGGATAACCAGTAAATTGTAAAGGATTTGTAAGTCGTGCATCACTGCATGGTGAATAATGCCCCTTTTTACGATTAGAAATGTCGATATCACATAGAAAAAAAGCTTTTAAAAAAAATTTATATGCCTATAGTGGTTAAACACATTAATATTCGTAGCAAATTAAAATAGCTATGTCATAATTAGGCAGTTTCGCTTACAAAGTAACGAAACATTCAAATCCAACCTATTTTAAGGGATTTTTTACAATGAACAAAAAAGTACTGATGATTGCTGGTTTAGCAATGACTGCCCTACTAGGTGGTTGCGCGAACACTACTGCTCTGGAAGAAAGCGTTGCAACTCTGGGCAACAAAGTTGATCAATTGTCAGCTGATGTTGGTTCTCTGAAATCAGAGCAAAGCAAACTGTCTGCAGACGTTAAAGATGCAAAAGCAGCATCTATGGACGCACAAGCAGAAGCTAAACGCGCAAACGACCGTTTAGACAACGTTGCTTCTCGTTACAAGAAGTAATGAAAGGTAATTTAGCTTACTATTTAGTAAGTTAAGACAAAAGGCTTAAGAAAGATGAAAGCGATAAGCACATCAATCTAAGCCTTTTTTTATGCCTGCAATTCAAGATGGCCATGCAAAGAATAGCGAATGTGGCAATACAAATTTTAAACTTCCAAAGGCATGTTAAAGGCGATTCGCCTACCTCCCCCCTAAAAGTTAGCCTTGGCATACTTCTTTATAAACGAGTGCTATCCCTCTTTTAAATAAAGTCGCGTTATTAATCTAAACTTCTCGTTTACGTTTTTAAGCATCCCTAACAATCAGCCTCATTTATCATAAAAAATGTATTTATGGGAAATGAAGGCTATTAATTTAAATCACAGCTATAGATAAAAAATCGAGGCTATATGGGGAAACAAAGGCAATAAGAAGGTTGTATTTGTAACTGAACAAATAGGCCTAAAGTTAAAAACAATAACACCTTCAGCCTATCCAACATAAAAATAACATAAAAACGTCAAACAGAATCATAGACTTGAGTAATATAGCCGTTTAAAACATCAAAAAACCATCTAACTAAGCCTATGAATTGTCTTAAAATTAACCGCATCGACTGCAAGTTTTAACCTATAGCGATTCACTCACGCGTTTATGTGCTAAGACTAATACATAGTCAATTTCTAGCGACTCAAAATGATTAGCTTGAATATCGTGTTTCATCTTGTCAGTTGCACGCCACGCATAGGGTGCCATATCCAATAACGTTAATGCCTGCTCACCGGTAACAGATAAGGTGAAGCGCAGTGACTGAGTTTCTTTTACCAATAATGCTGAAGGTAAATTCACTTGGAAAGGTTTTTCAGCCAAGTCGGAATAAATATATTCTCTGAGTTGCCATAGATGTCGTGGCCCAGGCATAACCAGTAACATGGTCCCATCGTCTTTCAATACCCTGACAGACTCTTTTCCCTTTAACGGCCTATCAATAACAGTAATAAAATCCACACAATTATCGGCAAAGGGTAATTTTTTAGAAGAGCTTAAACACAAGATCCCAGGAGTCTGCGCTTTTGCTGCAGCAAAAATAGCATTTTCTGCGTCCGCTACACCCACGTACTGGACGTTTCGCGGATTTTCGACCTCTGCCAACTTGGAAGCTAAAGCACGCAAATAGAAGCCCTCTGCGCATTCATAATCCAATAAACAAGCGTCAGGCTTGATAAAGCCCGTGATTAACTCAGCCAGTTTATCGATTAAAGGCGAAAAGATGCCTGATTCGAGAAGAAAACGCTTAGCCCTAACTTGCTCGCGCGAATCCCCTGTCGGCTTTTGGCGTTGTGGTTTAGTGAAAACCCAATAACCTTGCTCATTTCGATCAAAATGATGCTTATTTGCACAATAAAAACCTTGGGAGGCTTTGTGTTGTTTTAACGCAAGTCCGCAGGTTGGACACTGATATTCGAGACCCATATAAAGCTCCAAAAATAAGTTAAGCTTCAGAAAAATGAGGAAGCTCCAAAAACAAAAATCGGGTACTTGACCCGATTCTATTATTCATAATTTCACTATGATGACTAAACTGGAATGACTACAAAAAAATAAATCCACACAGCACAGCACCCAGTGCTAAACGGTAAATAACAAACGGGGTCATTCCCATGCGGCTGATGATTTTCAAGAAATAATGAATACATGCATAAGCTGCAACAAAGGAAATCAAAGTGCCTAAGATCAATGCTTGATAATCAATTGGCAGCGCGCTTTCCGCCAAATCTTTACCCACTAAAATTGCCGCGCCTAAGCTCACAGGCACTGACATTAAGAATGAAAAGCGAGCCGCAGCATCTCGACTCAAACCTAGCATTAGCGCCGCGGTCATAGTGGCACCAGAACGTGAAGTTCCAGGGATTAAAGCAAGCGCCTGGGCGAAACCAATTAACAAGGCTTTGCGCCATCCAGTCTGATAGATTGTTAAATCGCGGCGCGACATCTTATCAGCCCACCACAATAATAAACCAAAAACGACTGTCGTGACCGCGATAACCTCTGTATTACGTAGGTGAGTTGCAATAAAATCCTTAGCCATAAAACCAAAAAATACAGCGGGTAACGTCGCCAGAATAATCCACCATGCCAGCTTGCTGTCTTCGGATTGCTGACCTTTAAAAATGCTTGCAACCCAAGCATTAAACATAGTCCATAACTCGTGTCTAAAATAAATCACCACAGCAAATAACGACCCCGTATTCACCGCCACGTCGAATGACAAACCTTGATCTTCCCAGCCTAAAAGCTGAGCAGGCAGAATTAAGTGGGCTGAACTAGAAATAGGCAAAAACTCAGTTAGCCCTTGAATAAGCGCTAAAATAATGACCTGAAACGTATCCATGACAATCCTATCAATAAATTAAAACGTCAGCCCTTGGGGCCATTCAAACATCACAGGCCAAAGTCGCTGTGACTCTTTATCATACTCTTGCCACAAACTGGCATAGCTTTTATCAACCAACGGATGAATCAATTCCGGCGCTAACTCGGCTAATGGCCATAACACAAAGGCATTATTAACTATCTCTGCACGGGGGAGCGTAACGGGCGTTTCACATACCACATGGTCATAAAGCAGCAGGTCTAAATCTAAAGTTCTTGGGCTAAATTTCTTCGCCCCGACAAGCCGGCCGTGATTCTGCTCGATTTGCTTAAACTGCGCAACTACCGCAGCAATATTAAGGTCAGTTTCAGCACTAGCAACCATATTCAAAAAGTTAGTGCCACTAAAACCTACCGCTTCACTTTCATACATAGAAGAGAGGCGCAGCGGCCCAAAACACGCTCGCAGCGATATTAATCCCGCTTGCAGATGCTGTTCAGGCTCTATATTGCTACCTAGACTGATATAAATACGTGCCATGTAATGTCCGATTTATCTGAAGATAAACATGATTTCTTAATCAACAGTAGAGTTGATCAAACTCTTATCTAACGTGAACGCTCTATCTCAACGCCAACCGATGCGGCAGTAGCGACTGCCCCCGGCTTCATCACGACAACTTTCACCCAAGTCACGTTAAATTCTTGAAGTAAGCAATCCGCTACGCGCTCGGCAACCGTTTCGATTAACTCGATTGGATACTCAGTAATAAGTTCTGTTAATCGATTGGAAACTGTCTCATAGCAAAGCGCATATTGATAATCGTCTGTCGCGGCGGCTGGTTTGTTATCCCACGCCATATCTAAATCTAGCAAAAGGCTCTGATGGATTGTCTTTTCCCACTCATAGACACCAATCACAGTATCGACGCGTAATTGCCGTATAAGTACTTTATCCATGCTTTCTCCAACTAACTTACTACTATGAGGTCTGATAAGCTAAAAGCGATCCTAGCTGTATAATCCGCAATCTTCTGACAGATAATTAATTTGCTTTCTACTCGAGCCAATCCACAGTAGGATAACGCCCTAAAAGGATTTGCTCATTCAGAAAATATCTCAACCTCAAATGGGCGAGTTATTCCACAAACCTATAGCGGGATTGACAACTGAGTCAGCTTTTTAAATTGTTGCGCGATAATACCTTAAGACGCGTAAGGAAACCAATGTGAGTCCATTAACACTGACACTTTTGATGATTTTGGCCGCCTATTTGGCAGGTTCAATCTCGAGTGCTGTGCTGGTTTGTAGAATGAGGGGTTTACCCGATCCAAGATTACAGGGTTCAGGTAATCCGGGAGCTACCAATGTACTGCGAATTGGCGGCGCGAGTTCGGCTGCCATGGTGTTGTTTTTCGACATGCTCAAAGGCGCCCTGCCATCTTATTTAGCCTATCTGATGGGCATAGATGCAGTCTCACTCGGACTTATCGCTATCGCCGCCTGCCTTGGGCATATTTATCCCGTATTTTTTGGATTTAAGGGGGGAAAAGGTGTCGCAACAGCTTTTGGTGCTATGGCTCCCATTGGCGATGATTTAGCCATTTGC
Source organism: Shewanella sp. SM101 (assembly GCF_025654465.1). Lineage (NCBI taxonomy): Bacteria > Pseudomonadati > Pseudomonadota > Gammaproteobacteria > Alteromonadales > Shewanellaceae > Shewanella > Shewanella sp. SM101. The sequence goes on along the minus strand of NZ_JAKKRH010000002.1, from coordinate 32,909 downwards.
TTAATGGCATCTTGGATTGTTCTACTCTTAATTAGCCGCTACTCGTCCCTTGCAGCCATTCTGACGGCCTTACTTGCACCACTTTATACTTGGTTGTTAGACGACAGATTTACCATTCCCGTTGCCATGCTATCGACGCTTATCATTATTCGTCATAAAGACAATATCCAACGGTTACTTAAAGGTGAAGAGTCCAAAGTTTCACGTAAAAAAACGCCTAAAAAATCTTAATGTGACAACATTATCCCAATAAAAAACTGCGCTATAAGCGCAGTTTTTTTGTCTCAACATAACCTATCAACATCAAAGGCGTTTTATGCCACAGGTGGCAAGGTATCTAACGGCCATCTTGGCTGACCTTTTACCGCCAAATCTTCGTGCTGCCCCGCCTTTAAACGCTGCAATCCTGCAAAGGCAATCATGGCGCCGTTATCGGTACAAAACTCACCACGGGGATAAAATACTTGTCCACCAAGCGAGCTCATCATTTCAGCCAAGGTTTCTCTTAAGCGCGTATTCGCACTCACGCCACCGGCGATCACTAAGCGGTTATAGCCTGTTTGCTTCAGTGCACGGCGACATTTAATCGCTAGCGTATCAACCACAGCTTCTTCAAAAGCACGAGCAATATTGGCACGAGTCTGTTCATCGTCAGGTTCGGCAGCAATGGTATTAGCGGTAAAAGTTTTTAGACCCGAAAAGCTAAAATCGAGTCCAGGTCTATCGGTCATAGGCCGCGGAAACTTATACCCTGCAGGTAAACCTTTAGCAGCAAGCTTTGCTAAACGCGGACCGCCGGGATAATCCAGCCCCATTAACTTAGCTGTTTTATCAAACGCTTCACCCGCAGCATCATCAACAGACTCGCCTAATACTTCATAGCGGCCAATTCCATCGACTTTAACCAACATAGAATGGCCACCAGAGACCAATAAGGCCACAAATGGGAACTCGGGCGCGTCATCTTCAAGCATAGGCGCGAGAAGGTGCCCTTCCATATGGTGAACACCGATTGCAGGCATGTCCCAAGCAAACGCCAGTGACCGCCCCACACAGGCGCCGACGAGTAAGGCGCCAATCAAACCTGGGCCCTTGGTATAGGCAATCCCATCAAGCTCGGCAATTTCAGTATTTGCATCTTTCAGCGCTTGACGAATAAGCGGCACAATTTTGCGCACATGGTCACGTGACGCCAACTCAGGCACCACACCACCATAGTCAGCATGCAGCTTAACCTGACTGTATAAAGTATGAGATAATAAGCCCAGTTCATCGTCATAGACGGCGATACCTGTCTCGTCACAGGATGTTTCAATACCTAAAACCCGCATGGTGTCTCATCAATTGCTAACTAAAGGACGCCAATTCTACCTGCAAGCGCTCGATTACTCCAGTCGCGCAGGCCATATTGAGTCCACTATAGGACTGAGCTCAGTTTTAGGGCTTTACAAGCCTAGGTGTCTCGGTATAAAATTCCGCACCATTTTAAATAGACTTGGTTCGAGCAATTGAACCAGAACAACCTACACCTAAGGGGTGATGGCGTATGCCAATTATTAAAGTACGTGAAAACGAACCATTCGACGTAGCTCTGCGTCGTTTCAAGCGCTCTTGTGAAAAAGCTGGTATTTTAGCCGACGTGCGTGCTCGTGAATTCTACGAGAAGCCAACTACTGCACGTAAGCGCGCAAAAGCTGCTGCAGTTAAACGTTTAGCTAAGAAGCTTTCTCGCGAAAACGCACGTCGCGTACGTTTATATTAATCTCATATGAGCCTAATTGATCAGCTAAAAGACCATATGAAACAGGCCATGATCGCCAAAGAGAAGGCGCGCTTGAGCACTATTCGTATGGCATTAGCCGCCATCAAGCAGATTGAAGTGGATACCCGCGAATCTCTGACTGATGAACAGGTTATAGCGGTCTTAACCAAAATGGTGAAACAACGTCGTGACTCGATTGCTCAATTTGAAGCAGCGGGTCGTAACGAGTTGGCCGACGTGGAAGCAGCAGAGATTCAAGTTATTGAAGCTTTCCTGCCTACCCCTCTTACAGAGGCGGAAATCGCGGCGCTCATCGATGCAACTATTTTAGAAGTAGGTGCATCCGCCATGGCGGATATGGGCAAAGTAATGGGAGCATTGAAATCTAAAGTGCAAGGACGTGCAGACATGGGCGCTATCGGCGCTATGATCCGTGCTAAATTGCAATAATTAGCGTTTCACTGTATGAACAAGCCGTGCCTATGCGCGGCTTGTTTGTTTAAATTCGCGCAAGGCGGGATTTTAAGCACTCAATGGCAATACCTCGTGATTTTATCAATGAGCTAATCGCTCGCACTGACATAGTCGAACTTATCGATCGTAAAGTGCCCTTGAAAAAGGCGGGTAAGAACTACTCGGCCTGTTGTCCTTTTCATAGCGAAAAATCACCTTCGTTTACCGTCAGCCGTGATAAACAGTTCTATCATTGCTTTGGCTGCGGTGCTCACGGCAACGCCATCGATTTTGTGATGGAGTATGACCGACTCGATTTTATTGATGCCATTGAAGATTTGGCGGGCCAGCTTGGATTAGAGGTTCCCAGAGAACAAGGCACAGGCAAGCGACATGATGACGGTTTAAGTCGTGACTTATATCAACTCATGGAAGAAGCGAGCCTTTACTTTCAAAACCAACTTAGACAACACCAAGATAAACAAAAAGTTATCGATTATCTTGCCTATCGCGGTTTATCCGATGATGTAGTAGAACATTTTGGTATTGGCTTTGCGCCAGACGGTTGGGATGGCTTATTGGGCCGCTATCGTCAGAATCAAGATGCGCAGGATAAGTTACTGACTGCGGGTATGTTAATTAGCAACGACAGTGGGAAACGTTACGACAGATTTCGTGACCGCCTCATGTTTCCTATCCGCGACAGGCGCGGACGAGTCATTGGTTTTGGTGGCAGAGTTTTAGGTGATGGCACACCCAAATACTTGAATTCTCCAGAAACGCCCATATTTCATAAGGGCAATGAGCTTTATGGTCTCTATGAACTAAAGCAGCGCTATCGCGATCCAGACAAAGTACTGATCGTTGAAGGCTATATGGATGTGGTGGCATTGGCGCAATTTGGCGTCGACTATGCTGTCGCATCATTAGGCACCTCGACCACAGCAGAGCAATTTCAGCTTTTGCTGCGCAGCGCTAAAGAAGTGATTTGCTGTTACGACGGCGACAGAGCAGGTACTGAAGCGGCATGGCGCGCCTTAGAAACGGCATTGCCATTATTAAAGCCGGGCGATCAAGTGCGATTTATGTTCCTGCCTCAGGCCGAAGATCCTGATTCTATGGTTCGTAAAATTGGTAAAGATGCATTTGAAACCTTAATGGACTCTGCCATTGCACTACCCGAGTTTCTATTTGACACGTTAGCGACAAAATACGGTACAGATAAAGGCAACTTAGCGAAACAAGCTTTTATCTTAATTGAAAAAATTCAAGACACTGTGCTGCAAAATTTACTGCTTGAGAACTTAGCTCACAAGTTAGGAATGAACAGCTCAGAAGATATGAAAAAGAAGCTAGGCTTTAGCGTGAAACAAGCTAAACCAATGGCAAGTAAAGGATTAAAAGGACGCGGTACACCATTGCGACTCGCCATCGCACTGTTAGTACAACATCCTAAACTGGGTATGGGTTTACCCCCACAACCCGCACTCGCCCACTTGCAGATGCCAGGCATAGAATTGCTGCCACTGTTATTGGAGATGACTCGAGAGCAAACGTTAAACAGCGCACAACTACTTGAACAATTCCGAGAGCACCCCTACAGCGGCACTCTCCATAAATTGGCCCAATGGGACCATCAAGTGGCGGATGAAAACTTGCTCGAAAAGTTTAAACAAACCCTGGTTTGGTTGAACAATCAATATATTGAACAACGATATCAGGAATTGAGTCTAAAGCAGACTCATACAAAAGAAGAGAAGATGCAGCTCTCGAAGCTGATCTCAGTCATGAAAGGGTTAAACTGAGGCAAAAATGTCCTCATTCGCTACCCCAGTGACTAGCACAGATATGTGCACACGGCTATAATTGACGATTTGCGCGGCACTTGGCTTATGCTAAGTGTCCGTCGTTGTAACAGTTTCCCAACTTGGATGATATCTATGGATCATACTCCGCAGTCGCAACTTAAGCTGTTGCTTGCCAAAGGTAAAGAGCAAGGTTACTTAACCTATGCAGAAGTGAACGATCACTTACCTGCAGACATGGTCGATTCTGACCAGATCGAAGATATTATCCAGATGATAAATGACATGGGTATCCGGGTGTTCGAAGAAGCCCCCGATGCCGATGACATGATGATGTCGGAAGACAACACAGACGAAGATGCAGCAGAAGAAGCCGCCGCAGCACTGGCAACAGTAGAAAGCGAACTTGGCCGCACAACCGATCCCGTACGCATGTACATGCGTGAAATGGGTACCGTTGAGCTTCTGACCCGCGAAGGCGAAATTGTTATCGCCAAACGCATCGAAGAAGGCATCAACACAGTTCAAAGTTCAGTCGCCGAATACCCACAAGCGATCGCTATGATCCTTGAGCAATTCGACCAATTTGAAGCTGACGAACTGCGCTTATCTGATATTATCTCTGGATTTGTAAACCCGGACGAAGATGATGTCGCCCCGACCGCCACTCACATCGGCTCAGAATTATCTGAAGAAGAGCTGGACGATGAAGATGACGAAGAGGATGACGATGACAGCGAAGATGAAGAAGAAGGCAACAAAGGGCCTGATCCTGAAGAAGCTCGTGAAAGATTCGGTCAACTCAGAGCCGCTTACGAAAGCGCACTGAAAATTATCGAAGCTAAGGGCCGTGAACACCCTGAATCGGTAAAAGCCCTCTTCGAAATCGGCGAAATTTTCAAAGAATTCCGCTTAGTGCCTAAGCAGTTTGACCGTTTAGTCAAAAGCATGCGCACTATGATGGACCGCGTGCGTGTTCAAGAACGTTTAGTATTAAAACTGTGCGTTGAACAAGCCAAAATGCCGAAGAAAAACTTCGTCAAATTCTTCACTGGCAACGAAACCAACCTTGATTGGTTCAACACTGAGAAAGCCTCAACGAAACCTTATGCCGAAGGCCTAAGAATGGTTGAAGATGACGTCATTCGTTGTCGTACCAAGCTTGCAGCAGTTGAAGAAGAAACCGGCTTAGCGATTTCTGCCATAAAAGACATCAACCGTCGTATGTCAATCGGTGAAGCCAAAGCACGCCGTGCGAAGAAAGAAATGGTTGAAGCGAACTTACGTCTGGTAATTTCTATCGCGAAGAAATACACCAACCGTGGTCTGCAATTCTTGGACTTAATCCAAGAAGGTAACATTGGCTTAATGAAAGCTGTAGATAAATTCGAATACCGTCGTGGTTACAAATTTTCGACCTATGCAACTTGGTGGATCCGTCAGGCGATTACCCGTTCTATCGCCGACCAAGCGCGTACGATTCGAATTCCAGTACACATGATCGAAACGATCAACAAGCTGAACCGTATCTCTCGCCAAATGCTACAGGAAATGGGCCGCGAGCCTTCACCTGAAGAACTGGCTGAGCGTATGATGATGCCGGAAGATAAGATCCGTAAGGTACTGAAAATAGCTAAAGAACCTATCTCCATGGAAACCCCAATCGGTGACGATGAAGATTCGCATTTAGGTGATTTTATCGAGGATACTACCCTCGAATTACCACTGGATTCAGCGACCAGCGAAAGCTTGAAAAACGCCACCCACGAAGTGTTAGCAGGTTTAACCGCCCGTGAAGCGAAAGTGCTGCGTATGCGTTTTGGTATCGATATGAACACTGACCACACTCTTGAAGAAGTGGGTAAACAGTTCGACGTGACCCGTGAACGTATTCGTCAAATTGAAGCTAAGGCACTGCGCAAACTGCGTCACCCTTCACGCTCAGAAATCTTAAAATCGTTCCTAGATGAATAGGCTGTTACAAGCCTAAAGTCATCTAAGATGGATTAAAGCCCTGCCCATGCAGGGCTTTTTATTGTCTTTATCACCTCAATTTATGCACAAGCACAGCATCGAAGCCTTAAATTCAGGCGACGATTGCATTTAAGTTGATTAACAGATAACCAATTGAATCAGTTGCGTGAATTTCCAGCCAAAACACGGGTGACAAGCGTAAGTAAGCTTAGTATACTTCCTCCCGCTTCAGGTAATGACGATTACCTTAAGTCGGCCCCTTAGCTCAGTTGGTTAGAGCACACGACTCATAATCGTTAGGTCCACGGTTCAAGTCCGTGAGGGGCCACCACCCGATTCAACGAAAAAGCCCATTGATCCAATGGGCTTTTTTGTATCTAAAAACTGATCTCCGCTAGTTATCACACAATATCCATGTATTTACACATTCCCCTCGCTGAACTGTTTTAAATTTTTAGCCTATTCGATGCTATTTAAATATCCATAAAAATAGGCTCTTTGATAAGTGTTAAGCAGCAACACAATCAAAGAGCCTATTTAAAATCAATGAACTAATTCAACAAACCTCTGGTGCTAGGTTTTTAACTTGCCTAACTGCTCATGTTGCTGCTTCACTAAGTTTGCTAAAACTACACTGCTTTGCTGTGCTTCACCCGCAAGACGTGCAAGTTCAGAAGCCGAATCAGAAATGCCTGTAATATTGCGATTAACCTCTTCAGTCACCGCGCTCTGCTCTTCTGCCGCTGCCGCGATATGGGTCACTTGGCCCGAAATTTCTTCAATCTGACTCACCATAGAGTTCAATGAGTTCAGCGCTTGCTCAGTTTGAGATACGGCCATTTGTGCCCGTTCAGCGCCTTTATCTATGATGCCAGAAGCACTTTGAACTTCTTTTTGCAGTGCATCGATAAGAGTACTAATATCATTCGTCGAGCTTTGAGTCTTAGATGCCAGCGCACGGACTTCGTCAGCCACCACGGCAAAACCCCGTCCTTGTTCACCCGCTCTCGCCGCCTCAATCGCCGCATTTAATGCCAGCAGGTTTGTTTGTGCGGCAATGGAGCTGATCACCTCAAGAATACGACTAATATTCATACTGCTGTCTGCGACTTTACTCACGGCCAGCTTAGCTTCCATTGACTCTTTAGACATAGTCGCCACAAAGCCCATCGCCTTAGTCAGACTTTCTTCACTGTGACGAATGTTGCGTGACATAGCTTCTGTTTCTGCAGCGGTTTGCTCAGACGCCTTAGCAACCTCAAGTGCGGTGGCACTCATTTGGTTTACGGCCGTTACCACACTCTCAATTTCACCATATTGACGATTGACACTATCACGCGTGAGCTGGGCAATTTTCGCTGAAGCTTGGCTTTCTTCCTGAGAACGACTCGCGAGGGTTTTAAGTTCGGCAATCAAGTTTTTCAGTTTATAAATAAAGGAGTTGAAACCTTTTGCTAACGCAATCAACTCTGCATGGGAGTCCACTTCTATCGATTGCGTTAAATCGCCATCAGCGCTTGCCAAGTGTTCTACACGGCCTTGGATCATCTTTAAGGGTGAAATAATGCTACGGATCACTAGGCTAATCGTAATCACAGCAGCAATCGACACGACAACACCGACCATGAGCAACAAACTTCCCAAGGAAGTTGCCATTTCATCCATGTCATTATTTAACACAATCGAACTCTTGTACGCCTGCGCAGTCGGCACTTGGATCACTAAGGACCACTCGGCATTCGCTAAAGGGATCTTAATTGGGTAGGCAACAATAATTTCATCATCGTTAACCATGTAACCCGAGTTCTTGTGTAACGAGATGATTTGTGAGGCTATAGCTGGATTTATTGACTCAGCTAAAGGACGAGCCTTTTTGCTGTAATGACTTGCTGCAACCACTAAACCTCGGGTACTCAATAAAGTTACTTTCGCTTGCCCATCGTAGAGGCTCTTAGATAACTTATCGATAAGAGTTTGAAAGACTGGTAAGTTTAAATCAACACCGACCACACCGATAAACTGTTTACGCTTAAGCACAGGCACAGTTAGCGAGGTCATTAATGCTTTGTTACCGGGAGTGATTTCGTATAAATACGGCTCCATTAGACAGGGCTTTAGGGTTTCTTTACCGCATAAATACCATTCTGCATCACGGATCCCAAATTCATTTAGGCTAGTAAGGTATTTTTCTGCTGAATCTTCAACCTGTTGATGTGCAACAGTGCCATTGTCATCACGGGTATAGTAAACCTCTAGCACACCCGATGTCGTGACACTGTGGCTGGAATTAATATTCAGAAACTCAGTATCGAGCCCATCATAACCATTAGGTTCAAACTGGGCATACATGGAGGAAACTTGCGCATTTTTCTTAAGCACAGCCGCCACAGTGAGTTCTAAACGATCACGCTTTAAGGGAAGTTCTTCTGCTGTACTCTCCACCATACCGGCAAAAGAGTAAGGAATACGATAGGCTTCGTTAATAAATCCAGCGACCATTTCACCATATTCACCGGCGCGGGCTTCGAGTTTATCCCGCGTTTCAGTTTGTAGGGTATTTTGAACTTGATCCGATAATTGCGCGTTTTGAGCCGACAGTGTCCACCATAAACTGATAGATAAAATAGCCACTATCGATAAAAATAATGCTGATGTAATCCACAACAACTTAGTACTGATGGACAAATGCTTCATCTAGTAAACTCCCAAGAGAACGACAATAGCGTAATTATTTTGATCTACTTTATTTTTATACTTTCTATACAGCATTAAAAATAGCACTTAGGGTAAGAATTACCAGTACTTAAGATAAAGAGTTGTCAATGGAATGTAAAACTTTTGAATGACTAAATAAAAAAAAGGCCAAATTCAAATAAATGAATTCAGCCTTTAATATCAAACACTATTCTTGATTGAGTCTAGGATTAGCGTCCCCACAACCAAGCGGCGCCACGCACCCCCGATGAAGCACCATAATAATTTTTAACAACAGGTGTGTGGCACTCTCGGCCAACCACATAGAGCGGCAAAATTTTTGGTAATTCGGTATAAATAGCATCAATGTTAGACACACCGCCGCCAAGGACGATAACATCAGGATCCATCATATTGATCACATGGGCCAATGAACGGGCTAAACGATCAATAAAGCGGTTAAATGCTTGAGTTGCCAGCGGATCTCCCGCTTGCATCATTTGGGCAATTTCAATACCGCTGTCAGCAACACCGCCTGCAGCGCGAAAGTCGCGAACAAAGCCTGTTCCAGATATAAACGTTTCGATACAGTCTCTATTACCACAAAAACACGTCGTGGTATTAAATTCATCGGCTTTCATCCACGGTAAAGGATTATGGCCCCACTCACCACCAATACCATTGCCACCATCATGTACTTGGCCTTTGATGGCGATACCAGCACCACATCCCGTTCCAATAATGGCACCAAATACAACGGACTTTCCTGCGGCAGCGCCATCTACCGCTTCTGATACGGCAAAACAGTTCGCATCATTAGCAATTTTTACTTTACGATTTAATCGAGTCCCCAGATCTACATCGAGTGGATGACCATTGATCCAAGTTGAATTAGCATTTTTTACTAGGCCAGTAAAAGGAGAAACAACCCCAGGAATACCAATTCCAATAGTGGCGGTTTGCTGCAGGCTGTCTTCAACTTCAGTTACCAATGCAACCAAAGCATTGACTGTCGCAACATATTCTCTCGGTGTCGGGATGCGTTTACGAAAGACTTCGTTACCATCGCTATCTAATGCGACTACCTCGATTTTTGTGCCACCAAGATCGATACCAATTCGTAACATTCATATACTCCGTTTAAATATATTTAACGCAAAGCGGTGCATTAACAACCTGATGCATATCTGCAACTGTAGAGACGCTGCTAAGTAGAACTTTTCGTTTTAAAGTTATCTACATTAGAATTTCCAAGCGCACTATGCCTGCTGGACAAACAGCAATCAACCTCAATGTATTTAAATACACCATAGCGCATACCTGCACATGCCATTATCTGCTTATCCGATAGTACTGCGAATGTTCCTTGATTTATCCGCAGCAGAAAAACTTGGATAGAACTGTCCCCGCTTAAATCCACCTTAAAATTGATAAGGTCATTTGTAACAAAGTCTGTTTTTGCCTATGTCTGCCATTGGTTTGAATTGGTTATCGCCTTATACTTTTGAGCTCAAATATTAAAACAACAATGTTGGAAGCAAGCGATATGACTATTGGGACTGCTCCGGTAAGTAAAACACATTCATTTATGACTGTGTCTCTTATCGAATTATGGGAACGCTTTGGTTATTACGGCATGCAAGCGCTGATTGTGTACTTTATGGTGCAGCGCCTTGGCTTTGATGACTCACGTGCAAACTTAGTATGGAGTGCCTGTGCGGCACTTATTTATGTATCACCGGCAATTGGTGGCTGGGTTGGGGATAAAATCCTCGGCACCAAACGCACTATGCTGCTCGGTGCGGGGATCCTCTCTCTGGGTTATGCGCTAATGGCCGTACCCACTGAAAATACGTGGTTTATGTTTTCAGCGCTCGGCGTGATTGTGGTCGGTAACGGCCTATTCAAGCCGAATGCGGGTAACTTAGTCCGTAAAATTTACGAAGGTGACGACTCTAAAATCGACAGTGCTTTTACCATCTATTACATGGCGGTAAACGTGGGATCGACCTTCTCTATGTTGCTCACGCCTTGGATTAAAGATTACGTTAACGCCCAGTATGGCAACGAATTTGGCTGGCACGCGGCCTTTGCCGTGTGCTGTGTCGGTATATTGGTGGGGTTAGGTAACTATGCACTCATGCGTAAGAGTCTAGTCCATTACGGTTCTGAGCCAGATACTCGCCCTGTGAACAAGAAAAACCTCGCGATTGTATTGGGTCTATCCGCATTGTCAGTTGTCGCTTCAGCCATTATTCTTGAATACGAAGCTGTTGCGCGCGTCTTCGTTTATGCAGCAGGCGTAGCCGTATTGGCAATCTTCTTCCACTTAATCCGCACCAGCGAAACCAGTGAAAGAGCGGGACTGATTGCAGCACTGATCCTTACCGTGCAAACTGTGTTCTTCTTTATTTTCTATCAACAAATGTCAACGTCACTCGCGCTGTTTGCCCTGCGTAACGTGGATTGGGATTTTCAAGTTTTTGGTACCCACTTGTGGACTTGGTCACCTGCCCAGTTCCAAGCATTAAATCCATTATGGATTATGGTATTAAGTCCAGTACTCGCATGGAGCTATTCGTGGGCTGGACGCAATGATAAAGACTTTTCTATCGCGGCGAAATTTGCTCTCGGTTTTGCCGTTGTGGCGATTGGCTTCTTTATCTATGGCTTTGCGGGCCAATTTGCCGTCAATGGTAAAACCTCTTCATGGATCATGATCTGGGGCTATGCCTCTTACTCTTTAGGGGAATTGCTGGTGAGTGGTCTTGGACTTGCCATGATTGCTCGTTACGTACCTGCACGCATGGGCGGCTTTATGATGGGTGCCTATTTCGTCGCATCAGGTATTTCCCAGTATTTAGGCGGTGTGGTTGCTAACTTCGCCAGTGTACCCAAGGATTTAGTCGACCCACTGCAAACCTTACCCGTATACACAAGTCTGTTTAATAAACTAGGTATAGCCGCTGTGGTCTGTACCTTTATCGCACTTGCGGTATTACCTCTGATGCGTCGCCTGACTGAGACTCACCATTCACATAACAATGCGGCTGATCATGATATTAATGAAAGTGCTGCAGCATCGCTACGGGATGTGAAAGCCGAGCAGTAATGCTCGACTGACAATAGCGATTTTTCTATTGCATAACATTAACTGCCGATAGCCCTGCTATCGGCAGTTTTTTATCACTTCATTCAACATCGTTTATACCCTTATATTGCTACTCATAACCAAATGAGCTTTAGCGAAAGTCATGCAATCCTACTGTGACTGGCTTAGCGCTGAGTTGCTGAGAATAAGAACTTCAGTTCCACATTATCGGCCCTCACACGCGGATGACTTCAGCCCCTCAATTTGTTACAAAGCGAGTACACACTCAGTTGCATGGCGATGCTCAAGTGCAGACTCACATTGAAATAATGAAGGGGAAAGTGTTATCCATTAAAGCTTGATAAGCCGTATCGTTAACCCCATATCAATAACACTGAATACCTTTTATTCATCAAGACTGAGCCGTTAACGCTTTTTCTTAGCAATGAGCCTAGCAATGCAACAAACAATACGCCTAACACAGTTAGCGCCTCTTGTTGTTGCTAGCAAAAACGGCAGTCACTTGGAGACACTATGTCACAGCAGACATCAATATTGGCCGATATTCCCTTCTCGCTATTGGAACTCGCGCCCATGCGCCAAGGCTCAACCGTAGGCGAAACGCTACACAACAGTTTGCAGTATGCCAACGAAGCCGACAGACTCGGCTTTAATCGTTTTTGGTTTGCCGAACACCACAATATGCCCGGTATCGCCAGCGCGGCGACCTCGGTATTAATTGGTTATATTGCTGGCAATACGCAGCATATTCGCGTCGGCGCGGGTGGGATTATGCTGCCAAACCATGCGCCTTTAGTGGTCGCCGAACAGTTCGGTACCCTTGAAAGCTTATATCCTGGTCGAATCGATTTAGGACTGGGCCGCGCGCCCGGCAGCGATCAAATTACCAGTCGAGCACTGAACCGTGATACCAGTCGCGCCGAACAATTCCCCGAAGAAGTCAGTGAATTACAAACTCTACTTGGCCCTTACAATGGTCGCCATGCGGTGCGAGCGATTCCTGGAGAAGGCACTAATGTGCCGATTTGGCTATTGGGCTCGAGTCTCTTTAGCGCACAGTTAGCGGCGCAGCGCGGTTTGCCCTATGTGTTTGCGGGCCACTTTGCACCACGTTTTCTCTACGATGCGATTGAAATCTATCGCCGCGACTTTAAACCTTCTCAAGTGCTTGATAAACCCTATGTGATGCTCGGCTTGCCGTTAGTTGCCGCCAACACTGATGAAGAGGCGCAATTTCTGGGCACAACCTCGAAACAGCGCGTGCTGGCACTTATCCGTGGTCACGAGTTATGGCTAAAGCCACCGGTTGATACTATGGATGGCTTATGGAGTGCGCAAGAAGAAACCTATGTCGATAATTTCTTAGGTTTATCTGTCATTGGCGGCCCAGCGACGATTAAGCATCGTTTGGAAATGATAGTAAAAGAACTCGGCGTGAATGAGTTTATCTTTACCAACGACTTGTATGATCTTGATAAACGCAAAAAGGCATTACAGATCCTAATGGAGATTAAAAAGTAGTGATTCATTTAACTGATGAGTGCTGAAAGTCACTGGCAGTAAAAACAGCCAACTCCAAAACAATCGCCCCAATAAAAATCCCGCCGAAGCGGGATTTTTATTATGCAAAACTGTCATCTAAAACCATTTTTATATCAAAGCGATATTAGCTTTTCAGTACGGCATTAAAGCTGGCGCTAAGAATACCAAGGCCTGCATCAATTTGTGCATCCGGCGCCGTTAATGGCACCAAAATGCGCAGCACATTACCGTAGGTACCGCAGGATAATAAAATCAATCCACGGTCACGGGCATCGCTCAACACTTGCGCGCAATAGTGCGGCGCAGGTTTACCTTCTTCCATCAATTCGATGGCGATCATAGCGCCTAAACCACGCACATCGGCGATTTGCGCATGTTCGACCTGCATTACATTCAGGGCAGACTTAATGCGCTCACCAATGGCATTAGCCCTTTCTAGCAACTTTTCTTCTTCAAACACTTCAATGACAGCAAGCGCAGCGGCGCACGCTAACGGATTGCCACCATAAGTACCGCCAAGACCACCGGGACCCACTGCATCCATGACTTGGGCGCGGCCGGTAATACCCGATAGTGGAAAACCACCTGCAATAGATTTAGCAAAGGTCGTGATATCTGCAGCAACACCCATTTGCTCCATAGCGAAGAAAGTGCCAGTACGGCCCGCGCCTGTTTGCACTTCATCGGCGATCAGCATAATGCCTTCACGGTCGCATAGTGCGCGTAAACGTTGCATAAAGGCGGGCGATGCGGCGTAGAAACCGCCCTCGCCCTGCACTGGCTCTAAAATAATGGCGGCGATATCACTCGGCTCGGCATCATTTTTAAAGATACGTTCAATCGAGGCCATAGCATCGTCATCGGACACGCCATGCATTTCGCACGGGAACTCAGCGCGGAACACATTCGCCGACATCAGCCCCATACCTTTACTGTAAGGCGCGACTTTTCCGGTCAATGCCAAAGCCGCAATAGTGCGACCATGGTAGCCCGAGGTAAACGCAATCACACCAGCACGTTTGGTATAGGCACGCGCCACTTTAACTGCGTTTTCAACCGCTTCTGAACCACTAGTGAATAGTGCCGTCTTCTTGGCAAAATCCCCAGGAACCAGTTGATTGAGCTTTTCACATACTTGGATATAGCTCTCGTAGCCGAGCACCATAAAACAGGTATGGGAAAAATTATCCAGCTGAGCCGCAACCGCCGCCTTCACTTTAGGATGAAGGTGACCCGTATTGAGCACGGCAATGCCGCCCGCAAAATCGATAAACTCGCGACCTTCAACATCCCACACAGTCGCATTTTCGGCGCGGGCGGTAAAAATAGGGTGAATTTGCCCGACACCACCCGCAACTGCGGCTTGGCGACGTGCCATCAATGAATCATTGGTTGTTGTCATTTAGTCTTCCTCACTCGCCAAATCGGGCCGTATTAAACGGACATACAGATATATTTAATTTCTAGATATTCTTCGATACCGAACTTAGAGCCTTCACGGCCAAGCCCTGAAGATTTCATCCCACCAAAGGGCGCGACTTCCGTCGAAATCAAGCCAGTGTTGACCCCAACCATGCCGTACTCCAAGGCTTCGGCCACTTTCCACACCAGTGAAATATCGCGGCCATAGAAATAGGCGGCGAGGCCAAATTCAGTATCATTAGCTTGTTTAATCACATCGTCGACATCGCTGAATTTAAACAGCGGCGCGAGTGGACCAAAGGTTTCTTCGCGGGCAACAAGCATGCTTTTATCGACATTGGTGAGCACGGTTGGCTCGAAGAAATTACCGCCAAGATCATGAACTTTGCCGCCCGCGATCACAGAGGCGCCTTTAGCGATAGCATCGATAAGGTGACTCTGCACTTTTTCGACCGCAGCGGCATTGATCAACGGGCCCGTAGTGATGCCCTCGTTGATGCCCTCTCCAACCTTAAGCTTGCCAACAGCAGTGCTAAGTTTTAAGGCAAACTCGTCGTATACACCGTCTTGCACATAAATGCGGTTAGCGCAGACGCAGGTTTGGCCGGCATTACGATATTTAGCTATCATGGCGCCTTCGACAGCGGCATCGATATTGGCATCGTTAAATACGATAAATGGTGCATTGCCGCCAAGCTCTAGCGACAATTTTTTTAAGGTAGGCGCGCATTGCGCCATTAATTTAATACCGATATTGGTTGAGCCCGTGAAGGATAATTTACGCACTATGGGATTAGCACACATTTCATTACCAATCTGCACCGCATCACCCGTTAACACACTAAATACGCCCGCAGGAATACCGGCACGCTTAGCGAGTTCAGCCATCGCTAATGCGGTAAAGGGTGTTTGGTGCGCAGGTTTTACCACCATAGTGCAACCCGCAGCTAACGCTGGAGCGGCTTTGCGGGTGATCATCGCAGCAGGAAAGTTCCACGGCGTAATCGCGGCAGTTACACCGACAGGCTGCTTAATTACCATCAAGCGCTTATCCCCTTGATGCCCAGGAATGGTATCGCCATAAATACGCTTCGCTTCTTCGGCAAACCACTCGATAAACGAAGCGGCATAGGTTACTTCACCTTTCGCTTCTGCCAGCGGTTTACCCTGCTCAGTCGTCATGAGCAATGCTAAGTCATCACTATTTTCATTGAGTAATTCAAACCAACGCCTTAACTTAGCGCCACGCTCTTTGGCTGTGAGCGCTCGCCATGCAGGTAAAGCCGCTTCTGCCGCCTTAATCGCCATTTCAGTTTCAACTTGTCCCATATTAGGAACGTAGCCAATCACGGCATTGGTTGCGGGATTAACCACCTTTAGCGTGTCACCAGAAACGGCATCACACCATTGACCATTAATAAAAGACTGTTGACGTAGCAAACTCGGATCATTTAATTGCACAAGGATTTCCTCGTATTGTGAAGCTACCTAGCTTCTTAAAAGTGATGATGTTAGAGACCCAGTTTGTCTCTTAACGTGTAATACCAAGCTCCGATAGCACTAAAAGGGACGCGAAGTGCGTGACCGCCGGGGAAAGGATAATGTGGCAATCCAGCAAAGGCATCGAAGCGCGTGGCTTGGCCGTTGAGCATTTCGGCCAGTAACTTGCCCGCCAGATGGGTATAAGTGACACCGTGGCCACTGCAACCCTGTGAATAATAAATATTTTTACCGATACGGCCGACCTGTGGCAGACGCGATAACGTCAGGAGGAAGTTACCTGTCCAGGCATAATCGATTTTCACATCCTTTAATTGCGGGAAGGTTTTGAGCATATTCGGAATAATGATGGATTTAATGTCCGCCGGATCGCGGGCGCCATACACCACGCCGCCACCGTAAATCATCCGCTTGTCGCCAGACAGGCGGAAATAATCGAGCAGATAGTTACAGTCTTCGACGCAGTAATCTTGTGGTAATAAGCTCGCCGCCAGATCGGCACTCAATGGCTCAGTGGTAATGACTTGCGTACCGCAGGGCATAGATTTCGCCTGCAGCTCTGGCATTAACTTACCTAAATAGGCGTTACCCGCCACGACCACAAATTTGGCTTTGACGCTGCCCTGCGCCGTATGCACCACTGGGCTATCGCCCTCATCGACACTCAGCACTGCTGAGTCTTCAAAAATTTTACCGCCGAGGGATTCAACCGCGCGCGCTTCGCCTAGGGCTAAATTAAGCGGGTGAATATGGCCACCGCTTTTATCGAGTAGACCACCGACATAACGCTCAGTATTTACCACACCGCGAATACCTTTAGCATCGAGAAGTTCGAGCTGATTAACATGGCCGTGGCTTTCCCACAGTTGTTTTTGATGGCGTAGATGGCCCATTTGCTTTTCGTTCATCGCGGCAAACACGCCGCCATCTTTTAGATCGCATTGAATATTATACTTAGCAATACGATCGCGGATGATTTGCCCGCCCTCAAAGGCCATTTGGCCAAAGAGTTTACCTTGTTCTTTACCAACTGTTTTTTCAATAGTATCAATGTCACGGCTATAACTATTAACGATTTGTCCGCCATTACGGCCCGAGGCGCCCCAGCCTATGCGAGCGGCTTCTAACACCACCACACTCATGCCCGATTCTAATAAATGCAGCGCGGCAGAAAGGCCTGTATAACCTGCGCCAATCACACAAACATCGGCTTCAATCGATTCCTGTAGACGCGGACGTTCAACCTTATCGTTGGCCGATGCCGCATAATATGATCCAGCGTGAGCTATGGCAGACATGTTGTTCCCTTGAATTCTAATGTTCATTATTTTAAACAGCCATCACATCCTACACCTTCATAAAACGAAACACTAGCCAGAAAAGCGCAATAATTTACATTTTGTTTGATATATCAAACACGAGATTATTTTTAGCTCAGTGATTCAATTCTGATGATCTTGAGTAACAGGACTAGCCTGCAAAGCAAAGCGGGTGATGGGAACGGTGACAAATATCAAGGATGGCTTTGGCAATACCAAAGCCATCCCAAAATTAAGCTAACTAGTTCATTGGTGTACGGTCGCGCTTCTCTGCCCGTCTTGCCATATACCAAGAAAGGAAAGCGATGAGTGAAACACACAGTATGATCAGCGTCGCTAAGGCATTGATCTTAGGAGAAACCCCTAAACGTACCGAAGAGAACACCACCATAGGCAAGGTCGTTGCACCAGGGCCTGAGGCAAAGCTTGCGATCACTAAATCGTCTAAGGACAAACTGAATGACAACAACCAACCCGCCACCAGCGCCGGCGAAATCATAGGCACAGTGATCAAGAAGAAAGTCTTGAGCGGTGTTGCCCCTAAGTCCATCGCCGCCTCTTCGATTGACATATCAAGCTCGCGCAATCTTGAAGACACCACCACAGCTACATAGGCAGCACAAAATGTTGAGTGTGCAATCCACACTGTCATCATGCCACGCTCCCTAGGCCAGCCCAACAAATCTGCCATGTGCACAAACAGTAAAAGCAAAGACAGACCAGTGATCACTTCAGGCATTACCAGCGGTGCAGTAATCATGTTCGACAGGGTCAGTTTTGCCCATGAACGCTTAAAGCGTGTCATCACAAAGGCTGCCATAGTGCCGATAATGACCGCCATAGTTGAGCTATAAAACGCTATCCGCAGGCTGGTCCATA
The DNA here is from genome assembly GCF_025654465.1 of Shewanella sp. SM101. Classification (NCBI taxonomy): domain Bacteria; kingdom Pseudomonadati; phylum Pseudomonadota; class Gammaproteobacteria; order Alteromonadales; family Shewanellaceae; genus Shewanella; species Shewanella sp. SM101. The sequence goes on along the minus strand of NZ_JAKKRH010000002.1, from coordinate 14,447 downwards.
CTGCATCTAAAATCTGTTGGTCTTGAAATAACTCGCCATACCATTTAGGTGAAAATCCGCCCCATACCGTCACTAATTTAGAGTCGTTAAAGGAATAAATCACCAGCACTAACATAGGTGCATACAAGAAAAACAAGCCAAACCAGAGCATCACTGAAGAAAAGCTTAATTTTTTCATAGGTCTTTCTCCAAACTACGCGCCTGATAGCGATGGAATAAAGTGATCGGAATAATCAATAGACCCAACATCACAATCGCCAGTGACGAAGCCACAGGCCAGTCGCGGTTATTGAAAAATTCTTGCCATAACACTCGACCTATCATCAAGGAATCGGGACCACCGAGTAGCTCTGGGATCACAAACTCACCCACGGCAGGAATAAACACCAACATAGAACCGGCAATCACACCACTTTTTGACAGCGGGAAGGTGATTTTCCAGAAGGTATTCAAACGGCTTGAACCTAAGTCAGACGCAGCTTCAATCAAACTCATATCAAGTTTCACTAAGGTGGCGTACAAGGGCAGAATCATAAAGGGTAAATACGCATAGATAATGCCGATATACACGGCAATATTGGTATTGAGGATCTGTAACGGCTCAGAAATAATCCCCAACCACATCAGTGAATTGTTGATGATCCCTGTGTTACTTAAGATCCCCATCCAAGCGTAAACACGGATTAAAAATGAGGTCCAAGAAGGCAACATAACTAACAGCAGCAGCACGGTTTGCAACCGCGAAGGGGCACGGGCAATGGCATAGGCCATTGGGTAGCCAATAATCAAGCAGCCCAAGGTCGAAATTAACGCCATTTTCAATGAGCTGAGATAAGCCATGTAATATAGCGAATCATCGAGCAACATCAAATAGTTACCAAAATGCAGGAAGATATTTAATACATCGTCAGCATATTGGAATGTTGCTTCATAGGGCGGGATAGCAATCGCCGCCGTCGAAAAACTCAGTTTAAGGACAATCGCAAACGGTAAGGCAAAAAACAGCAGCAGCCAAGCGTAGGGAATACCTATGGTCCAGAAGCGGCCCTTAAGCCACTTTAATTTAATGGGTTTCTTCATGATCTCAACACCACGCCACTGGTGTCCTCCCAACTAATGAACACTTCGTCATCCCATGTGGCATGATCGGCGCGGCGTTCACGGTTAGTCATACTGCACTGTACGATTTGACCATTCTCTAAACGAATGTAATAGACTGAAATACCTCCTAAATAAGCGATATCATGCACGATTCCTTTTGCCCAGTTGTACTGACCTTCAGGCTGTTCACGGCTAATAATGGTCTTTTCGGGACGCACTGCTAGCCAAACATTCTTATCTTCAACGTTAGTCGTGACGCCATAACCGACATAGAAAGATTGAGCCAAATCATTAGATTTAATGATCAGATGGTCAACTTCATCTACTTCAATCGCGCCACCAAACAAATTCACAGTACCGATAAACTCGGCAATCATACGACTGTTCGGGCTTTCGTAAATATCCATTGGCGAGCCAGTTTGAGCAATCCAACCATCACTCATGATCGAAATTCGACCAGCCATTGTCATGGCTTCTTCCTGATCGTGGGTCACCATCACGCAGGTCACGCCGACACGCTCAAGGATTTCAACCACTTCTAGCTGCATTTGGGTACGCAGTTTTTTATCCAATGCGCCCATAGGCTCATCGAGCAGTAATAATTTAGGTCGTTTCGCCAATGAACGGGCCAGTGCAACACGCTGGCGCTGACCACCGGATAACTGATGCGGTTTACGCTTACCGTATTGCTCCATATGCACGAGTTTCAGCATATCTTGCACACGCTGTTCAATTTCGGCTTTAGGCAGCTTGTCTTGCTTCAAACCAAATGCAATGTTTTGTGCCACTGTCATGTGGGGAAACAAAGCATAGGATTGAAACATCATATTGATGGGACGTTCGTATGGCGGTAAATCGGTGATATCTTCCCCATCAAGGAAAATACGGCCAGAGGTGGGCTTTTCAAAACCCGCCAACATGCGCAGTAGTGTTGACTTACCCGAGCCCGAGCCGCCAAGTAAGGCAAAAATTTCGCCTTTATTGATAGTTAATGACACATCGTCGACAGCCCGCACGTCATCGAATAATTTGCTTACCCGCTCAATCTTGAGCAGTACTTTTTCTTGCGTCTTTGTTGTCGGTTTATTGGTGACGCTCGAGGTGATTGCCATAGTACTTCTCCACCCGAAAATGAGGCGTAGATACGCTCAAACTCTAGGTTCAACACGATTAATGAATGAAAAGTGGTTCAACAAACTGTGTCAAATCCTATACGTGGATTAACTATGCATAGGATTGGACATAGAAGTTTGCCAAGCTGGGGGCAAGCTAGGCTTGCCCCCTATCGACTATTGTCCTGACTTCACTTTGGTCCAAACACGGGTTAATACGCGCTGAATTTTCAAAGGACGAATTTCACCGATATAAAGTTTGTCTAACACTTCTTGTGGTGGATAGATCGCAGGATCGGTACGGATAGCCTCATCAACCAGAGGTTGAGCGGGATCGTTCGGGTTAGCATAGGCCACATAGTTAGAGATAGGCGCTATGACTTCTGGACGCAGAAAATAGTTAATCAGCGTGAGTGCATTATCGACGTTCGTTGAATCAGCAGGGATAGCTAACATATCGAACCACAGATTGGCACCTTCTTTTGGAATGGAGTAGCCAATCTTATTGCCATTTTTTGCTTCTTCAGCACGGGCTTTCGCTTGGAATACGTCACCGGAGAAACCGTAAGCAACACAGATGTCACCGTTTGCTAAGTCAGAAATATAACGTGAAGAATGGAAATACGTCACATAAGGACGAATTTTTTCCAGTAACTCACCCGCTTTTTCATAATCTTCAGCCTTAGTGCTGTTAGGATCTAAGCCTAAATAAATCATCGCCTGTGGCACCATATCGTCGGCAGAGTCCAACATAGCAAAGCCACACTTAGAAATTTTTTCAGCGTATTTAGGATTGAAGATCAGTTCCATTGAGTTAAATGGCGCATCTTCCCCCACAGCGGCTTTCACTTTATCTATGTTGTAACCAATGCCATTGGTTCCCCATAAATAAGGCACGGCATATTGGTTAGCCGGATCGGCTTTTTCAAGCAACTTCATCAAGGCTGGATTTAAATTTTTAAAGTTAGGTAGCTTAGCGCGGTCTAAAGGTTTGAAAGCACCCGCTTTGATTTGCTTAGCGAGAAAGTGGTTAGAAGGTACAACGATATCGTAGCCACTACGACCAGACAATAATTTAGCCTCAAGCACTTCGTTACTATCAAATACATCGTAAATTACCCTAATGCTCGTTTCTTTCTTGAAGTTTTCTAAGGTATCTTCCGCGATATAATCTGACCAGTTATACACGCGAACCACTTCTTCCGCTTGGGCCACTGCGCTCGCAAATACGCTCGCAGTCACCAGCGCTAATGTGGTCATCTTATTAAATAGCTTCATGCTTTCTCCTTTCTCGGGTAGCAGAACTGCTTAAGCAAATTCTGACATTGTGTCACCGGGCTGCCCGGATATTGTTGTTATTTTCGACCAATGCTACACCTTAAAAACCGCATCGGCAGTCTCTACGGCATGATAACCATGCCTACTTTATATCTTGCTGCAATTTGTTAAGTATCAGGTTTAGTGCCAAATTTTCGAGGCATCGGTATTGCATTAACACTCAAAAAAATAGACTAGATATGACACTGCTTGTACATTTTGCAACATTAAGGCAAATGCCTCAAGTCCCTAAGCAATCGCAAAAAAACACTTAGATAAACACATTTTAAATATGACTAACAATTAGTTAGTAACGCTAGCAAGCGAACAACCTAAAATTGTTAAGCCTATTTTACTTCCCTTGCAGACAAGCAATGGAATTGAATAATCACTTTAACGGACAAGCCATTAAAAACCATCATATTATTTAACAAGCGAGTTGCACCAGTTAAGTGCAACCTCACTAAAACAGTGCACACATCAGTATCATTATGGCCAACGTTAACCCCTTATTCCTTGGGTTAACGCGGCAACACGGTCAGTGCAATCAATCCAAAACATTACACAGTGAGTAATAGGAATTCACGTTCCCATGAGCTGACAACACGGCGGAAGTTTTCAAGTTCAGCCTGTTTTACCGCCACAAATCCAGTGGTGAAGGATTCGCCTAAATATTGCTTACAGGCATCACTTTCTTCCATCGCCGCTAATGCTTCCTCTAATGTCAGTGGTAAACAATGGGTATTATTGCTACGACTTTCATTGGCTTTACCTTGCACAGGCGTCGAAGGTTTTAGCGACTCAACCATGCCGATATAGCCACACAACAAGCTCGCGGCAATCGCCAAATAACAGTTAGCATCGGCGCCGGGAATGCGGTTTTCAATGCGACGGTTTTGTGGTGAAGATTCTGGAATGCGTAAACCACAGGTACGGTTTTCATCGCCCCATTCTAAGTTTACAGGTGCCGAAGTGCCGGGGAGGAAACGACGAAACGAGTTCGCATTTGGCGCCATCAGTGGCAGCAACTCAGGAATGAATTTTTGTAGGCCTGCAATATATCCCAAGAATAGCTTGCTCTTAGTACCATCTTCATTGGTGAAAATATTCTTGCCCGTCTCTTTATTGATCACGCTTTGATGAATATGCATCGCACTGCCAGGTTCATCCGTCACGGGTTTTGCCATAAAAGTGGCACACACATCGTGCTTCAGCGCGGCTTCCCGTAAAGTGCGTTTAAAGATAAACACTTGATCAGCTAAAGATAATGCATTGCCATGGCTGAAGTTAATCTCCATCTGTGCGGGACCATCTTCATGGATTAAAGTATCGATATCTAAACCTTGAAGCTCACACCAATCGTACATGTCTTCAAACATAGGATCGTATTCGTTGGCAGCATCAATAGAGAATGACTGGCGACCCGCTTCGGGGCGACCTGAACGACCAATTGGAGGCTTTAAGGGTAAATCGTGGTCGTCACTACGACGAGTCAAATAGAACTCCATTTCGGGAGCGATAACAGGTTCCCAGCCCTGTTCGTCATAGAGAGACAACACTTTTTTCAATACGTTACGTGGTGAAAGCTCAATAGGATTACCCATTCTGTCGTAGCAATCGTGGATAACCTGTGCCGTGGCTTCGATGGTCCAAGGCAACATAAAGACGGCATTTTCATCGGGTACACAAACAAAATCGATGTCGGCTGCATCGAGCAAACTGTAGTAAATCTCTTCGTCGACAAAATCACCCGTCACAGTTTGCAACAACACACTTTCGGGCAAACGCATGCCTTTTTCATCGAGAAACTTATCGACTGGAGCAATCTTGCCGCGGGCGATGCCAGTCATGTCACTGATAACACATTCGACTTCTGTGATTTTTCGTTCTTTTAAAAAAGCGATTAGCTTATTCATTATTATTTCACTCGAGTTGTAGCCCTACGTCGGCATGCATCACCGAAGGCATTGAAAATGGAGAGGTAAAACGGATTCTCGCTCACCTTCCACTCTGGATGCCATTGCACACCGAGGGCAAATTCTTTAGTACCAATTACGGAGAAAGCCTCCACTAACCCATCTGGAGCATAAGCTTCTGGCCGCAACCCAACACCCAGGCGCTCCACGCCTTGAGTATGTACAGAGTTAATCTCTGCAGAGTTACGGCCCCAGGCCTCGTAAATAAGCCCCCCGGGCTCAACAGTAATACTGTGAGAAGCCCCATACTGCACATCTAAGGATGCGGTTTTATCTTCTCGATGTTCAATAAAGCCACCCACCTCATGGAGCTTCTGATGCAAACTGCCACCAAAAGCCACATTCATTTCTTGAAAACCGCGACAAATACCTAATACAGGTACCCCAGCAGCAATAGCAGCGTGGATCAGCGGCAAGGTTGTCGCGTCACGTTTAGGATCATGGTGTGTACCAAGCTCACTCGGCTGGCCTGCATAAAGATGGGGTTCTACATTAGAAGGAGAGCCAGTAAACAAAATACCATCAAGACGCTCTAAAATAGCGTCTATCGGTAAATCGCCACCTAAAGATGGGATCACTAACGGCCAGCCTTTAGCGCCATTAACTACGCCTAAAAGGTATTTTTCACCAACAATATTAAAGGGGTGTGATCCCAATTGTTGATTGCATGCAATAACACCTATGAGGGGTAAATCGACTGACATATCACACCTTTAGAATTGATTTTACTAGCATAACGAACACTTTGCCTTTAAATGTTCATTTTTTCACACAGTACACCGAAATTTAGCACTAGGCAAGAGGTTAAACACTTGTTAAAGGTTATTTAATCCACTTATCCTTAATAAGCATAAATAACATGTAGTTAAATATATATTTACCCCATTTCTCGCTAATTCATGTATATAAACCAGCGATTACACCAGCATAAAGCTCACTTTTTACCGAGTAAATTAAACCGTATTCGAACCAAATTTGAACCAATATTATTTACACAAAGAAGAGGATACATAACCAATATGACAGGGTTAAAAAGTAGGTAATACCAATCGTATTAAATATCTGTTCATTCAGCGGGAGTTCAACGCGCTTTAGACAAGGCGAAGGCTTGAAGGCATAGTGGTGCTCTGTCGAAAGCCTTGAACGTAGTATAAAGCGCGTTGCCATGTAGTGAACATCAGCCGCCCTTCGGGAGCCTCACAGGCATACCACTCCCGTGTTGCATTGACTTAAAAGGGAATGACCATTTCTGCGTCAATGCGCCTTGGATTGAAATGCCTGTGAGGCTCTGAACTGATTAGATATTTAATGTGATTGGTATAAATCCGCAGGAATGTTGAATAACAGTATTACGCCACTCACTTTTAGCGAATAAGTGGCCTAATATGTTGAATAATAGGGTAAGTTAATGACTTAATTAGAAGTTTGCAGGCGTAGTCGCACTCACTAGGCGACAAGGTTCATCGAAGGGATTGCGGAATCTATGGGGCAATTCACTGTTAAAATAATAACTGTCACCCGCTTCCAAAATATACACTTCATCCCCAACAGTGAGTTCGAATTTACCTTCTATCACCATAGCGGCCTCTTCACCTTCGTGCTTTAGCATCTCTTCACCCGTATCTGAACCGGGTGGGTAAATCTCATTCATCACTGACATTGCGCGGTTCGGGTAATCACGGCCAATCAGTTTAAATTCAAGTGGCCCAGTACCAATATTCAGTAATTCATTGGATCGATAGACGACCTTTTGCTCACTATCAGTTGAGGCTTCAATGGAGAAAAAGTCCACTAAAGACATCGGGATACCCGACAGCACTTTTTTTAAAGAGCTGACTGACGGGCTAACACTGTTTTTCTCGATCATTGAAATCGTACTGTTAGTCACACCAGCACGTTTGGCTAATTCTCGTTGAGATAAGCCTTTCATTTTTCGAACAGTTTTGAGGCTGGCTCCAATATCCAAATTTCACATCCCCCTAAAGGCTCGGGTCAATCCCGATAGATGACGAACAGGTTGTTCAGGATAAACACCATCCAGAACGCATTTTCGCCCAAAAAGCGCGTGTTTTACTGCTTTCATTGTATTCTACATAAAAAGCGTGTTAAATAAAACGAACACTTTTTTGCGTCATGTTAAAAGTGTGATGAGTATACTGAGACAAGTCCAATTTACAATAAAAACAATTTTTGGGAGCCATAATGGCAAGCAAACCTCCAGTGCACAGTGAACAGTATCCACACTCTTATTATGTTGATACTGCTAAAGAAATTTACGCTCATCCACAACTCGAAGGCAATATCAATGCCGATGTCTGTATCGTGGGCGGCGGCTTTAGCGGTATCAATACCGCCATAGAACTCGCGCAGCGCGGTATGAGTGTTGTGCTGTTAGAAGCGAGGCGAATTGGCTGGGGCGCATCGGGGCGTAATGGCGGCGAACTCATTCGCGGCATAGGCCATGACCCTGCACAATTTCAAAGTGAAATCGGCACTGAAGGTGTTCAAGCAATTCAACAGATGGGCTTTGAAGCCGTCGAGATAGTGCGAAATCGCATACAAGAACACAGTATCGACTGCGATCTGCAAATGGGTTACTGCGACTTAGCGGTTAAACCTCGTCACATGGATGAGCTTGAAGAAGAATTTAGCGCACTCAAAGCCATGGGTTATCAGCAAGAAATCAAGCTGTTAACTAAGCCACAATTAGGTGAAGTCATAGGCTCAGATTTTTATCAAGGTGCGCTGGTTGATATGGGTAGCGGCCATTTACACCCGCTGAATCTTGCTCTGGGTGAAGCTCGCGTCGCCCGTAATCTCGGCGCTAGGTTGTTTGAGTACAGCGCTGCTGAAAAAATCATTCAAGGCGCCAAACCTAAGGTCATTACCGCTAAGGGCGAAGTCACATGCCAATACTTAGTACTGGCGGGCAATGCCTATATCGGCCACAAACTTAATAGCTTTGTAGGGGGAAAAGTATTACCTGCAGGCAGTTATTTATTGGCGACAGAGCCCTTAACTGAGGCCCAATGCGCGAGTATTATCCCGCAAAACATGGCCTTCGCGGATATGCGAATTGCCCTAGATTACTTTCACTTATCGGCAGATCGTCGTTTGCTGTTTGGCGGCCTTTGTACCTATTCGGGTAAAGATCCGAAAGATATTGAAGCGGCACTGAGACCGAATCTTGAGAAAGTTTTCCCGCAATTAAAAGGGGTACGTATCGATTATGAATGGGGCGGCATGATAGGTATCGGTGCTAACCGTATGCCACAAATTGGTCGCCTTCCTGATGCCAATAATATTTTTTACGCCCAAGCCTATGCGGGACATGGTGTGAATGCCACTCACATGGCGGCAAAACTGCTTGCCGAGGCTATTTGCCAACAGGCGGGACATTTCGATGTGTTTGCTAAAATCAAACACATCACCTTCCCCGGCGGCCCGACGTTCCGCTCACCTATGCTCGCGGCAGGCATGCTGTATCACAGATTTAAGGACTTGTTTTAAGTCGCTTGTTACGCCTTGCCCACAGGATAAAAGGGATAGACCCAAGATAATGCACGACTAAAGCCACCAAGACGCCAAAGCCAATACCACTAGAAGTTAAAGGTATCCCTGGCTTAAAGTTACTGATGGTTTTCTCAAGATAATCAAAGCGAACAGGGTTAAACATATAGGCAGTTTTCTCAAACAAATTGCCCGTATTAAAAATCGCCACGCCCTGTGTTAACGCTTTATAAAGCGCCAGTGTCTGTACCTTTTGCTCAGCGTCGGCACGCACACTTGGCTCCTCATTTTGCTGGTGGCGGGCAATCATGGCATCAACATCGACGTAATGATATTCCTTAGCCGTTGCCTCGTAACCTTCTACCTGCCATCGAGTCGATTCATAAAGGCCTGATAAAAATTGCTGATAATGATCAGCCAGTTGTGGTAACTGTAAGGCAATCACTAAAATAAATCCAAATACCAACTTATCGATCAATCTCGCTATCAAAGGTTTCTCCTTGGCATTTAGCCAAACGACGTAGAAGTCACATGATGTTCAACAAAAACCACGCTAACTTAATTAATCTACAGCACTAATTTCAATGGTGATACTCAATTAACACTCTATCGGCAGATCGTTACGGCTGCCCCAATCCGCCCATGAACCGTCATAGAGGATGGGATTTTTATGCCCCGCGGCGACCGAAGCTAAGATCAAAATACACGCCGTAATCCCAGAACCACAGCTGAATATCCTTGCGGATTTATCCGCTGCTAGCCCTTGATAAATAGACTGTAGCTCACTGACCGTTTTGATTTTATTACCATCGAGCACTTGAGCGAAGGGTAAATTAACCGAGCAAGGAATATGCCCAGAGCGCACACCGGGGCGCGGCTCACTCACTTGCCCTAAAAAGCGTGGCGCACCACGGGCATCGACAATCGCCGTTCCGGCATCTTCAATTCGTGATAACACGGCCTCGGCATCCATCACAAGCTCGGGGTGGTATTGCAACACATCTGCCAAAGTATCAATATCCGTCGGGCCATAATCGACGCCTTCGGCTTGATAACGCGATGAGGTAATGCGGTCTTCTTCAATCCATTGAGGCAAGCCACCATCAAGCACATAGACTCGATTAAAGCCCATGACTTTAAAGGTCCACCACGCCCGTGGAGATGAATAAATGCCTTGGTTATCATAGATAACAATAACACTGTCGACCTCAATCCCAAGTTGGGCTATCCCTTGGCTGAATTGCTCAAACGTCGGCAAGGCATGAATTTGGGTTGAAGTCTTATCGCAAAACACATTTTCCAAGTCGAATCGACGTGAGCGCGGAATGCAAATAGGCTCATCGTAAACTAAGGGTTCTTTACCAATAACGGTTTCCATACTGGCATCGAGCAAGACTAAATTGGGATCGGTGAGATGTGCTTCGAGCCACTGCGTACTAACAAGTGGGTATTCCATAGCGGGTCCTTTTACTGTTATCCAAATCTGCCGCTAGTCTCTCACCAAATGCCGTAAAGCCCAAATATCGGCTTAACAAATTGTCTGCTTTGGGATTTTATTTAAAAGCGTGGACTCGATTTCATGTGCTCAATCATTAAATTGCGGCGAAGCCGTATTTTGAAGAAAGTGCTTTCAAACTGCTCATTTTTAATGATGCTGCTTTCAAAACGATCTTTTCGAGATAGCAGTGTTCAAAATAGCCGCTATTTAATGACTTCAATTTTCACGTCAATCAAGCCAGAAGAAGTGTTGCCTATGCTACTAAACGCCGATTTAGACAGATCAATTATGCGGCCACGCACGAAAGGCCCTCTATCATTGATTTTTACAATCACACTTTTGCCATTATCGACATTAGTGACCTTAACACTCGAGCCAAAGGGTAACTTTTTATGCGCTGCTGTCTTTAATTTATGTTTGTAAAGTTCACCACTGGCCGTCTGCTTATTTTGATGTTTATCCCCATAAAATGAAGCCTGACCAGCTTCCGTGAATCCCACCCAGTTTCCATTCTCACCCGTCTGCATTGAAGAACAGCCGGCCAAAAAGCTTAGCAATGCCAGTACAAATAGTTTGACGACATTGAACTGCCTAATTGGGTTTTGAAGTGCATTCACATGACACCCTCTCTAATGAGTGAACGCTTTGCTGACGAGTGATTGGCTCAGCAAAAATCACTGGGAAATAACGAACAACCTTAGATGGCAAAGCTCAAGACCTGCATCCTAAAAGATCAAAATAAGAAACAATAAATTTCCACGAGGCTACAGCAGTTGCACGCTAAAATCACGTATTTACAGGTGAATGCTCTTACGTTGAGATAAAATATGCAGTCATAACGAGGCTTTGTTTCCTAATTTAGATCGGTAAACAAAGCCCTAACGAGTTAACACTTCATGGATAATCTCAAATTTGGGTTCTTTACCACTTGGCCATGTAGGTTTCTTTATGGGGTTTTCAAAGGTGGTCAGCCAAATATCAAGATCACTGGAACCAGACAAACAACCCATAAACGCAAAATACATTCCACTATTTATCATGTGACGGGCAAACTGAATAGCGTCTTCAAGAGTGCCCTCTTCCCAGTTATGTGTGAACGTTTCATCATCCCATACCCATTTAATGGGGACTCCACTTTCATCACAAGCGAAGAACCTTACATTTCGATAACCTTTACTTGCTGTTTTTAGAGAATTTATAAAACTTTCTCTGGTGTTATCGAATCTTTTTTTAAACTCTTCAATATCTAGATCTTTGCTAATAAAGTTCTTCATACTTGCCCTAGAGGTAAATACTACCAACGGTATGACATAACCACACACAAAAAATTCTATCCAATGAGCCCAGTGACTGATGTCGTTTAGCTCTGTTAGAAGCTAATTATACCAAAGATTGGTATTCATTGCTGCCATTATGAAACAACCTAATTTCGATACATTTTATTTCTTTTTTAGAGGAAATTAATTGCTCCACCAACCAAATATAACCGATTTCATATAGCTTATTTTGTAGGGAGAACAAATCATCTTCTGGCATATTGCCTATATCAACATTCAATAATTGATACCAATTAAAGGCTTTAAATTCAGAAACAAACAATAAATCCGGCCACCCAACTTAAAACAATAACATAATGTGCTTTCGGTTTGCCTTCAAGCCGCATTGACTAAAGTTGTATTAATAAGAGTGATAAAATGTGGCTGGATTACTGATGGGAAATAAAATCAAGCTAACTCATTAAAAAATGACAAGTTTAAGCCGTACTAACCCACCCAATTTACTAAGGAGCATCGATTTAATTGATTACACAAGATTGCTGTCAGTTAATGTGAAAGTGCTGACAACTTGTCGCAAAATGCCGTCGTCGCTTTTCTAAGTGTTCGCAGTAATCGGTGAGTTCTTGCAACGTACCCACAGGGCCATGAAATAACTTACCAAACTCCGTGGTCAGTTTGAGCCAGTTGTCATGGGGGATATTTAATCTTGTCAGCAACTTGGCGCTAATTTCACTGATGGCGCCACATTTATCATTGCGAATGATTCGCCCAGTATCCTCCACCAATTGAAGGTAATCCGTTAATGAAAAGGCAATGCCATTGGGTTGGTTATCACACTCATTGCCAATGAAAGGCTGTAAATTTTTAGGTTGTTCACCTTTTAATGCGGCCCGAATCCGCAGCTGGATTCTGGTATGGTCGGATTGTTCTGGCGTATCGGCCATCTTGGCTCGAATGGGGTTTAAATCAACATAAGCCATACAGGCTAACACTGCGGCTTCATCAAGTAGAGCTTGTGACTTAAATCGACCTTCCCAAAATCGACCTGTACAGCTATCTTCTTGATTTGCTTGCCTTGCTATCGGTTCGTTAAGACAGCGCATAAACCATGAAATATCACATAATCGGCTGCGGTAAACTGCAATGGCATGCTTGAGTCTGAGCACTTGATGGGGTTCAACTAACTCACCATTGGTGAATTTTTGTGTGAGTTCATCGCCTTTAAATAGCTTATGCCAATGTTCAAGCACTTCGCGGTCACTCCAACGATTTGCACTGTCGATATCTACCCGCAACACTACATGCAAGTGATTTGACATCACAGCAAAGGCTGCCACATCAATCGCAAAAACCGTTTCAAGTTCAAACAGTAATGATTCTACCCAACCACGACGATGGTCATAGTTTTTCCCCGAGTAGGTATCATCGCCACATAAAAAGGCGCGCCGAACAACACGGCTACAACAATGGTAATAGGGAGTGTCTTCAAGGCTAATTTGAGTTCTGCGAGGGCGCGGCATAAAACCTCCTTGTCTAATGCTTAACAAAAGCATAGCCGGAGGTTAACTGTTATGCCATTTTAGATTGGGTGTCTTAGCAGTTACTTAGCAGTTATCTTAGCAGTTATAGCCTTGTTAGCTGTGGTTTGCTTATACATTAAGTTTGACCATACCTGAGTGATCTCTATCTACAAAATAGTGATGGTTTTTGTTTTTTATGGCATCTATTGCAGCCGCTGCATCATCTGTTGAATCTATATCTTTGAGTAGTGTTTCAAGTTCAGTAATAGCCTCTTCTTTTTGTGCTACTGCTAATAACATACATGCCCTGTACCTTACATTTTTTGACCTGTCTTGAGTTGCTATAATACCGAGTTGAAATGAATCGTTGCTTGTTTTGGCATATTTAATTGAGTGGTAAACGCAGGATGCTCTTTCACCCCATTTTTTTGAAATACGATATTTTCGAAGCAATAATTCAGGGAATTTTTCGCCAAGCTTACTTAATTCCTTTACGGCCTTATATTCTTCATCCGAACCTCGACCGTCAAGTTTCTTCAACTCTGCTTCAATATTCGGTAATTCCAATGAAGCCTCCAATTCAGCTAACGTCTTAGTATTTATGCGCTGCGCTGTTTGCAGGGCATAAATAGCTTGTTGACTCAATCTTAAATATGGCTGCTGCCACATCCATGTAAATGGGTATAAATGATGCTATAGGAATTTGCTTTTTTGCGGTAGCGGTTTTTATACAGTTTGATGGGTAATCACTTGATATCGTTTTAGCTTTCTCATTCTTCGCGCTTATTTTTTGCTGATGAATCGCTATCTAACGACTCAAAACTCCAAGGAATACACCTCCCCTCGGAGTTGCCGCAGGGCGAATAGACAAATTGCGTGAGTTCGGTCATGGATAATGGAATGGACCCATCCACTTTTAATCGGCCTCACAATGGGCCACGATGTAGTCGCTAAAACTCATCAGAAAGAGGACGGGTCCACTTATGAAGATTACTACAATTGGTTTAGATATCGCAAAGTCTGTTTTTCATGCTGTTGGTGTCGATAAAGCAGGCAAGTTAATCAAAAAGAAAATGCTTAGACGCAAGGACTTACTTCCCTTTCTTGCTCAAATTGAGCCGTGTCTGATTGTGATG